>DAIPKP010000001.1:0-10246 GCA_036769705.1 Synergistaceae bacterium | reverse complement strand
GCGGAATCAATAATATCTTGGATGTATGCCCAATCACGCTGCATAGACAACCTCCACAGATTCCAAAATAGCTTGTCGGCGAATGCTATTCCGGCTGTTTTCCAGCCCTCGACGGCTCACGAGATCCACAGAACGGCCAAAAATATGCTTTAGCTCATCTTCCATGGTAACCATATCAAAGAGTGAAGGGGTCGCATCCAATGCAAAGGTTACCAGAATATCAATGTCGCTCCGCTCTTCGAAATCCTCTCGTAGTACAGAACCAAATAACGCCAATTCTGTAATCTTCCAGGAACGGCAAAATGTATCAAGAGCCTCCCGGGGAATTTCTATTCTCACGCTCATTCGCTTTCCCTCCCTGGCGATCAAACCATACACCGCTTTTACTTCCGGGTAATCTCCCCGCAGGATTCCCGAATCTGCTCATAGGCCTCCGCAAGCCTGGCATAACGTTTCTCCAACCTTATTATACGCCCTGTCAAATCCTCCCGTTCCGGAGGAATCATCTCCCGCAGGCAGATAAGTTCGAGAAAGGCGTTTTTCTTGTTCGGCACGGTACAGCCGAAAAGCTCCTGCTGGATGCGGATATCGTGGGGGATGGAAAAGAGATCCCGGGTTTCTTCGAAACCGAAAAGGTAGTACACCTGGGGAAATCCCGCCCAGGCAAGAGCGGAATAGCACATGGAACAGGGTTGATGGGTGGAGAGAAAAAGGCATTCCTCCGGGCGGGGGTGGGAAGGCAGGGCGTAAAAATCGTTCATGGTGGCAATTTCACCGTGCCACAAAGGATTTGCCCCCTCCCGGTTGGTTCCCGCCACCACGAGAGACCAGTCCTCTTTAAGCAGTATGGCGGCTCCGAAAACCTTGTTCCCCTTGGGAACCTCCCTTTCCGTGAGAGGACAGATATCCTCCTCCATTACGGAAAGCAGCCTGGCCGCAAGTTTTACGTTTCCGGCGTTCATACTTTTTCGTCCCCCTTTGCAAATCTCTATTTTCCGCATTCTCCGGGCACCCGGGAGGAAATCCCCACTTTTTTTATGCCTCGTTACTTTCCCGGGACATGCTCTCCATAAGCCGGAAAAAGTATGCGCTTTCTCCGGTTTGATACAGCTTGTACCACGCTTCCAGGGTGGCGGGAGAAAAGACATCGAGCTTTTCCAGAACCCCCCGGGCAAAGTCGAGAGGAGCGATACCCGAAGCGGTGATAAGGTTTCCCCCGGTTACCACGGGTTGGAAAAGATAGAACGACTCTCCTCGATAGGCGGGACATACGGCTTTCAGGTACCCCAAATCGTTGCTGGTGTGACCGCATGCATCCAAAAAGCCCCTGGCTGCCAGCCCCATGGTGGCTCCGCAGATGGCGGCTACGGGAATACGGGCATCCAAAAAGGCCTTTACCCTATCGAACAGGGGATCGTGAAACGATTCCAGCCACAAATCTCCTCCGGGTAGAATCAGGATCCCCGCATGGGTTTCCGCCATTTCCGCCACGGAAAGGTCCGGAAATATTTTGATACCTCCCATGGTGGTAACCAAAGCGGAAGAGAGCCCCACCGTCTTTACCTCGTATGATGGAGCACCCTTGCGAAAATACCGCCCTGAATGAAGCTCCGCAGTAATATAACCGGTTTCCCAATCCGCCATGGTGTCGCAGACATAAAGATAAGCGATCTTTTTCATTTTTCCTCTTTTCCTGCCGCCCGGAGCTTCCGCCCCCGCAGAATACGAGCTCCTCGGAAAATTCTGAAGAAAGCCCGGTTCTATATCCCCGATCTCGAAAGAAGAGCTTTTCAGCGCGTCAGAAAGGCTAGGCCGTAATAGTCGTTTCCGTTGAACTCGAATTCGTCGATCACGTCCAGCTTCGCCTTTCTCGTGTGAGCCTGAAAGGATCGCTCGTTGACCTTGTTGATGAAGGTGGTCCCGATGAGATACGTCGCGGCCATCATCTCCCGGCTCTTGGCGAAGAGCTTGGGGAAAGCCGAGGTGCCTCGAAGGGAAGTATCCACGCATACGGGACCGTATTCGTAGGAATTTTCCGGAGTAATGAGGATCTCCCTGTAGGTTATCTTTCGGAATCGCTCCAGCATGTAGTCGAACATGGGGCGCCCCTCGAAGTAGCTCCATCCTGCGGCCACCGCATATCCCAGGATTTTTTCCGAGTCTTCGATTACCGCCAAGCCCTCTATGGATACGAGCTCTTTCACCTGCTCGTAGGAAAGAGGGGTGGTAACAAAACCGTTTTTCTTCTGCTCCTCCGAAAGGTTCGTTACCAGATTCAGCTCCTGAAGGGCCAGAACCCTCTCGATATCGTTCATTACGGCAGCCCGGACGTTCATATTCTTCCACTCCTTTTATCGAAAAAATTTCACCACGGAACACTTCTAACATTTTGGCGTTCAAGAAAATCGGCAATATCCGAAGCGAGGATTTCCAAGAACGGGAGATATTCAAATCGAAGCTACGGCATACCCCCGCCCGGGGGAAACAAAAAAACTACGCCCTCAAACCTTGCGGCACAGCCACTCATCCAGCGCTTCAAGCTGTTCCAAAGTATGGAAATAATGTTCTCCCCCCTGCAAAACGTCGAGATCGCATCCGAAGGCAGCGACAAAATCGTCCAGGATGTGCCTTTCCGTAAGAGCGTCCTTCGAGCCGTAGAGAATGGATGTGGGATTGTTCCAGCCATGCAGGGGATGTTCTTTCACATATTTATAATATTCCCAGGAAAGGCTTTCTCCGAAGGCCGTGGGGATCTCTCTTTTTTCTTTCAGTGTTTCTTCATCCACCTTCGACCATTGCATCATATTGGAAATCAATCGTTCCATGTCGAGAATGGGAGAGAGAAAAAGGCACTGTTCGAATTCGAAATCCTTATACCCCAGCAGGCTGAAATATGCTCCCAGGCTGCTGGCAAAGAGGCAAAGGCTCTTCCAGTTTTTCCGTGCATAGCTTCCGATGGATTGCAAGTCACGAACCCCGTTCCAAGGGGTGCATGCATAGGCATGACCCTTGCGATCTCCATGTTCGGGCAAATCGAAACCGAGAACCTGAAAACCCCTGGGGATTGCAATACCCGCCAGTCTTGCCGCTTCTTCCTTACAAGACATTTTACCGTGAACAAAAAGATACAACTTTTCGCAACTATCGCCGTACAGAAGCGAAGGAATTCCATCAATGGTGATTTCCTGTTTTTTCATGCTACCACTCCTATGGCTTCACTCAAGCTACTATCCTCCAAAGATAGGGGATCGGAATGATGAAGCCTTTTTCATCCCGGCTTTTCCGGATCGGATCGAAAGCTTTGGCATAATAATAGTACAATGAGAGAAATCCGGAAATGATCCGGCTCCGAAAGATTCGAAGAATATCTCATAATGGGAGGTTAGAGTATGCAGCCACGCATCAGCATGATTACGCTCGGAACTCGGAATTTCAAAAGGGCGGTCACCTTTTACGAGGCGCTGGGATTTCCCCGCCGGGAGGGAGATGGAGAGAAAATCGCCTTTTTCCCACTGAACGGCACATGGCTTGCCCTTTACGACCGGGAAGAGTTGGCGGAGGACGCCACGGTACCCCCGAAAGGGGAAGGATTCGAAGGTATAACCCTGGCCTACAACGTACATTCCAAAGAAGAGGCGGATCAGGTGATGGAAGAGGCCGAAGCGGCGGGAGCCACGGTGGTGAAGCCCATGCAGGAGGTCTTCTGGGGAGGGTACTCCGGCTATTTCAAGGATCCCGAAGGGCATCTGTGGGAAGTGGCCTGGAATCCCTTTTCCTGGATAGGCCCCGAAGATTGCCCTGGAGAATGAACGTTCCGAAAAAGGGGCGACCTCCTAAGATCGCCCCTTGCACTTTTTTCGGACTTCATTCAAAGAGCTTGAAGATTTCTTTTTTAAGCTCCTCCTTGATAACGTCCTCCACGCTCTGAGGCTCCGGGGTGGGAGTGGGAGACGTTCCCGTCTGAGGCGTTTCGGGAACCGCGATAACCGGGGATTCCGGAGAAGGAGCGGGAGCCTGCTCCATCTGGAGATTCCGCATTTCCGGTTTTTTGGCGGTTCCTTCCAGAGTGAAGGTGACTTTTCTGAAATCCCGGCTTTTGCCCAGATCCATAGCTCCTCCCACAACCCCCTGAAGAAGGCCTTCCAGGGAACCCGGGTTTTGAATGAGCCCCGCCACGCCTCCCGCAGCACCCCCCGTAAGAGCGTTCACCAGCTGGACGTTCACCAAACCGTCCACGGCGATGTTCATGGGGCCTTCGTAGGATATAGGTCCCGATGCCCGAAGATACTGATAGAGAGGATCTCCCTGTAGAGGCTGGGCCTCTCCGGAACGCAGCAGAAAGCGGTACGCATCCAGCTCGTAGGTACCGGAAATTTTTTGAAAGGCCACGTTGCGCCCTCCGTGGAGCTTGGCGATGAGGTCCGCCCAGGGAACTCCGGTGAGATGCCCCTGGGAGGTGGCAAAGGACCCCTCTCCCCGCAAAGCTCCGGAGAGAAAGTTACCGGCTCCCTTGAAATCCAGAACGCCGTTGCAGTGCAGCCCCTTGTCGCTTCTCGTGAGATCCCGGAGAAGAGGCCCCATGGAGATGAGCTCTCCCTTCGCGTCCGCACGCCAGGCTCCCTTGGCGAACTGTACCGAGAAATTGGCTCCCAGGGTTCCCCCGTAAAGGGTGGCCTTCCCTTTCGCAATACGGAGAGTTCCCTTTTCCAGGGTGAGGGGGAGCGATACCTGTTCTCCCTTGAGGCCGAAGAGATGGATTTCCGGGACGGAACAGTTCCCGCTGCCCTGGAGATTATCCAGGGGACCCCGGAGAGAGAAGGTTCCCGAAGCGAGTCCCCGGGCTTCCAGATCCCGAAGCTTGGGAAAATCCTTTCCCAGAGCCTGAAGATCGAGATTGGCGAAATCCGCTTTCATCTCCGTTTCCAGCCCCTTTTCCCCGAAAGAAACGCCTCCTGCGAGGTTGAGGCTTCCTCCGTAAAGCGACGCATTGCCCTCGGAAAGAGAAAAACCTTCCAATCCCCCGGCTCCCCGAAGGGTTATTTTCTGCACCGTAAGGGTATCGTACCGGATTTGAGGGGAGCTGAGCTGTACTTCGAAACGCGGGTTACCGAAAGTTCCCTCGGCGGTTCCCCGCATCTGTACGGTTCCCCGGAGGGGCATCTTTCCTTCATCGGTACGGTAAAGCCGGGAGGCATCCAGATTTTCTCCCGCAAGTTCGAAACGGAAGGCGCTTTTTTCCGCGGATTCTCCCAGGGTAATTTCTCCCTGTCCCCGCAGAGAAGCCTTGCCCACCGTGCTTTCCACCAGGGGAATACGGAGTTTCCCTTCCTTCATGTTCCAGGCGAGTTCTCCCCGGGGATTTTCCAGAAGCACTCCCGAAGGATGCCGGATATCCGCAGCGGAAAGGTTGAAGGCAAGCTCCTGTTTTTCCCCCGCGAGAAGTTTCGGCAGATCCCCCTGGGCAAGGGTTATCTCCCCCTTGGCATGCCGTACCACGCTCCCCTCCGAAAGGGTGAGCACCGGCACATAGGCGGCTCCTTCGACGGCGGGGGAGGCAAGGGGGCCCCGGAAAGAGGCCTTGAGCGTGAGCTCCCCTTTCAATCCCGCATCTTCGAGCTGGGGATACAAGCTGCTTAAAGAGGCCAGGGGAACCTTTTGCAGCTGAAGAGTTCCCTCCCCCACGGGGGAGGAGGTTTGGAGGTTCCGAAGGGTGCCATCCAGGTGAAGGGTTCCCTCTTCGAGCCGGGCCTGGGCCTTCTTGAGAACCAGGGCCTGCTCCTTTTCCCGGTAGGTATAGGGAATACGGATATTATCCACGAAGGTATGGGACACCGCGATTTTCGGAGAATCCACTTCTCCCGCGATAACAAGGGCCCCCGGCACCCCCCGGACGGTTCCGCCCGCATTGACATCTCCCCGAAGGGAATATCCCTGAAGAGGAGGAACAAATGCCTGAAGTCGTTCCAGACGGATTCCCTTGGTGTTGAAGGTAAGATCCAGGGAAGGCCCGGGAAAAGAACCCTTTCCGGAAAGAGCGAGATTGCCTCCCCAGCCTTCCCCCCGGGCTGTGATATGCAGAGTGTTCCCCTCCCGGAGCTTGATCAGTGCTTTCAGCTCCGAAAAAACCTCGTCTCCCAGGGTAACCCGGGGAGCGTAGAGCTGCATATCCCCTTGAAATTCGCCGTCCTTCCCCTCGATCTGGATACTTCCCTCTTCCACGATTCCTCCAAGAGGAAGATCCCGAGGAAGCACGCTTCGCAGCTCCTCCAGGGAAATTTTTTCCGCCGAAAGAAAGAGGGAGAAAATACCCGGCATGGAAATCCCGGGTTTTTCGTAAAATTGATAGGAACCGTGTCCCCGGAAGGGAATGCCTCCGGGAAGAAATTGGGGAATATCCATTTTCAAGAGATTCCGGGCCCAGGAAAAATCGCAGACGCTTTCTCCCAAAGGAATTCCGAAAAGTTTTCCCGGATGTACCAGGAGCCTTCCCGAAGCCTCTACATCCTGGGCTCCCGTTCCGGAAGCCTCCAGAAAAGCGGTGAAGGAAGAGGGGAGCCCGGGAGTTCCGGGAATTTCAAGCATTCTCAGGAGTTCCTCCAGGTTTGTGCAATGCAACTCACCCTCGATAGCGTACCGGGGATAGAGCAGCCCCTTTCCCTCGAAACCACCGACGCCGAAGGAAAAGCTGCTTCTCAGCATCTCCAGCCGTTCTATCCCCCCTCCTTTGCCGGAGGCGAAACCGATTCGGAAAGACCCTCCTCCTTCGAGAGGAAGAGCTCCGTACTGAAGCTTGCCTCCCAGATAAAAGGTGTCTCCTTGCTGCTCCACTTCGAGAAGGCTTCCTTTGAGAGGCCGAAGAGCCTCGGCGGGAAGGTTCTTCAGAGCTTCCAGGGAGGCCGCAAGCTCTCGGGGAAAGGCTTGGAAATCCTTGATTTCCAATCGGTCGAGCTCGAAGGATTTTCGAAGAAGAGGCATGAGGCGAACCCGGATAAAACCTTCCTGAACCCGAACCAGAGGCTTCCCCTCTTTCAAGAGCCCCATGTTCGTTATGGTGTAACCCCGAAGGGGATTGCCCTTGAGTTCCTGAAACGTGAGAGAGGCGTCGAGCTGCGTTTTGGCCTGCTCCACCAGAACCTTGCCGATAAAAGCGGTGCCCATGTTTGTAGCGAGAAATGCCCCTGCTCCAAGAAGAAGCCCAGCTATCACCACGATCAATCCCAGTACCAGTTTTTTCCTCATACTTTCACACACTCCTTTCACCAGTTCCCGGAAATATCCAAAAATTTTGAATTACCCTTCTTTTTCTCAATTTCTTTCAAAAAAGGGGAAATACGTTGTTTGACATATTGAACAAATATTCCTCCCCGTGCTATACTTTCGTACCATGGAGAGGAAAATTTTTCAAGGCTCAATTAAAAAGACTAAAATATTCCTATCCTCCAAAACCGTTTCCGTTATTTCGAGGATTCTTTTCCCGGAAGAACGTTTTTTCCGGCAACCCCGTAAATCCGGACAGGATCGATCGCTATACGGAACGGAATGACGAGAAAAATTCCCTCGGGAATTTCGCAAAAATCGGAGGAATGCTGCTATGCCCATCATCGCCATGCGCAACATGAAGGACAATCAAAAAGGCATTATACGAGCTATCCGGGCCCAGGGAGAGCTGGGGCGCCGCATCCGCGACATGGGCCTCGTGCCGGGCACCGAGATCTACATCCAGGGAAGAGCTCCTCTTTACGATCCCGTGGCCTTGCGTCTTCGAGGATTCACTCTCACCCTGAGAAACAGCGAGGCGGATCATATCGACGTGGAGGTGGACGAATTATGACCACCATCGCCCTTGCGGGAAATCCAAACAGCGGTAAAACCACCCTTTTCAACGAACTTACCGGGGCCCGCCAGCACGTGGGCAACTATCCGGGGGTTACGGTGGAACTCAAGGAAGGAACCTTCTCTCACCGGGGCACCCCCATTCACGTGGTGGATCTTCCCGGTATCTATTCTATCACCGCTTACTCCCTGGAGGAGATCGTAACTCGGAATTATCTCGTTCGGGAGAAACCCGAAGTGGTAATCGACATTATCGACGCCTCCAATATCGAACGGCATCTCTACCTGATGATCCAGCTTCTGGAAATGGGAGTTCCCCTCTGCGGAGCCATGAACATGATGGACGTGGCTTCGAACCGGGGAATCACCATCCATCCCGAACGCCTTTCGGAACTTCTGGGAATTCCCATCATGCCCACGGTAGCCCGAACGGGCAAGGGAGTGGAAGAACTCCTGGATGCGGCTCTATCGGTAAAAGACAATCCTCCTCCCCAGCCTCTGCGACTGAACTACGGCCAGGATATCGACCGAGCCCTGGATCGCATGGAGGACCGTATCAAGGGGCATGCCATGCTCGAAGATCGCTACGACCCGAGATGGTTCAGCCTGAAATATTTGGAGCAGGATGAGCAAATCAAGGAATACTGCGCCAAACAGGCTCCGGAAGTGGCCAAGGCCTTCGATGAGGCATATCAGCAGCTTCTCCGGCACCTGGAAAGTACCCTGAACACCTATCCCGAGGCATTGATCGCGGATCAGCGCTACGGTTATATCAAATCTCTGGTAAGTCACGGCATCGTAAACTATGCCACGAACCAAAGCAAACTCTATATTTCGGACAAGATCGACCTGGTTCTGACAAACCGTTTTCTGGGGCCTCTCTTCATGGTGGTCATTCTCATGCTGCTCTACAAAGTAACCTTTACCTACAGCGAAATTCCCGTAGGATGGTTCGAGTCCTTTTTCGGCTGGATGGGCTCTACCGCGGAAAAATTTCTCCCCGAGGGTCCCCTGCGCTCCATGATCGTTTCAGGAGTCATCGACGGCATGGGAGGTGTCATGGGCTTCGTTCCCCTGATCCTTTTCATGTTCTTCGGCATTTCCTTTCTGGAGGATTCGGGATACCTCGCCCGGATGGCTTTTATGCTGGACCGGGTTTTCCGCGTTTTCGGACTTCACGGAAGCTCCGTCATGCCCTTCATCATCTCCGGAGGCATCGCGGGAGGATGTGCGGTCCCCGGCGTCATGGCAAGCCGCACCATCAAATCCCGAAAGGAACGGCTTGCCACCATTCTCACCGTCCCCATCATGAACTGCGGTGCCAAGCTGCCCATTTTCGCCATTCTCGTGGGAACCTTTTTCTCCCAGGCCCGAGGAGAGATGCTCCTGATCATCACCTTCATCTCCTGGATAGGAGCCCTTGGAACGGCGAAGTTTCTTCGAATGACGGTTATTCGGGGAGAGACGACCCCCTTCGTGATGGAACTGCCTCCCTACCGCATTCCTACTCTGAAGGGGCTTTTCATTCACACCTGGGAACGCACCTGGCAATACATCAAAAAGGCGGGAACCGTGATTTTGGGGATATCCATCCTCGTATGGGCCATGATGACCTATCCTCTGCTCTCTCCGGAGAAGGAGGCTCTCTTCGAAACGGAACGCCAGGAAATCCTGGCAACCTACGCTCTTCCGGATTCTTCCCGAGCTCTCAATTACGAGATTCCCACAAAAGAGCTGACCCCGGAGGAAGAAAAACTCCGGAAAGATCTTTTCGCCCTGGAAGGACTTCGGGCAGAGACGGCCCTGGAAAATTCCGTGGCGGGCCGCATAGGAAAGGGAATCGAAAAAATCACCCGCTGGGCGGGCTTCGACTGGCGCACCAATATCGCCCTCGTGGGAGGAGTGGCGGCCAAGGAAGTGATCGTCTCCACCCTGGGAACGGCCTATTCCTTGGGGGAGACGGATCCGGAAGCGCCGGATTCCCTGAGCAAGGTGCTGAAACGTTCCAAAGAATGGTCACCCTTGAAGGCCTTTTCGGTAATTCTTTTCGTGATTTTCTACGCTCCCTGCTTCGTCACCCTGGTCTGTATCGCCAAAGAAGCGGGATCCTGGAAATGGGCGCTTTTCGCTCTTCTCTTCAACACGTTTCTGGCCTTTCTTCTTTCCCTGGGAGTTTTCCAGCTGGGCACGCTCCTGAATCTGGGAATATGACACAAGAAAAATTTTGAAAGGATGTGATCCGGATGCAGACGCTTATAGTAGTGGCCATCGTGGTTCTCTCCGCCATCTTCCTGGGGCGGACCCTCCTGAAAAGCGCCCGGGAAGGAACCTGCCCCGGCGGTTGCGGAGGATGCTCGCAAAGCGGAAAGTGCCCCGGATACGTGGAGAAAGATTTTGTTGCGGAGGAAAAGGA
>DAIPKP010000213.1:0-1870 GCA_036769705.1 Synergistaceae bacterium | reverse complement strand
ATCGGGATACCACCAACTACGATGCGGCAAATTGGTTCTTCTGGGTTACCGAAAAGGAGGAGGATATGGAGCTTCTTTTCCGGCACGTGCGCTCCCGGGGGGAGGAACTCGTGACCCCCGCCCTTCCTCTGCAGCTCTTCGGCCTCTCTCTGGAAGCCCTGGAAAAGAATCCGAAGAAATACGAATATCACTGGGATCTCTTCGAAAAGATCGCCCATTCTCTTTCTCCGGCTCTCTAGGACAATCTCAGAAGCCCCTATTTTTTCAACCCCTCTCCCAAGACCCCCAAGCGCTACGCCCCGGAAACAGGACAGAGGCAAAGCCTTTCCGGAAAGGTGGCGCTTTTTCTCTCTCCCCAGGACCCCTTCAAACTACCCTTATGGCATTTTATGGAAAAACCCTTTCCTCTGCTTTTGTTTCACGTGAAACATATCCAAAGAAAGGGAAATCCCCCTTGACCCAGCTCGGAGTTATGTATAACATGCAATAGAGATGCAGCTTTGTCTCGGCCCGCTTCATAGAAACACACAGGTTATCATAGAAAGGGAGTTCTTTTTATGCGTTCTTCAGGGAAAATTTTCAAATCCCTCCTCTTTGACACAAAAGAGCGGACAAGCTCTGTTATTTCCCGGGAAATAACATGATCGCCTCTTTTTACATCAGCCTCAAGGTCCTGGCCCTGGATATTCCCCTGCTCCTTCTGTTGGGGATTCTTATGGGATGGGTGCTTGCAAAAAAGGACTTTCCCGGCCGCACCCTTCTTTCCCTGGTGGTGCTTCTGCCGGTAGTCCTCCCTCCCAGCGTGATGGGGCTCTATCTTCTCGCTTTTCTGGGACATACCCCCTTTCTGAAGGAGTTGCACATACCCTTTACCTTCACCGCCGCCGCCATAGGGGGGCTGCTCCCCTCTCTCCCTATCATGATTCAATCCTGCCGTACCGGTTTTGCCGGCGTTCCCGCATCCCTGGAGGATACCGCCCGAACTCTCGGCGATTCGGAGTGGCGCATCTTTCGGCGCATTACTCTTCCCCTGGCGCGACGGCATCTTTTTGCGGGACTCGCCCTGGCTTCCGCCCGGGCTCTGGGAGATTTCGGAGTTACGCTCATGGTGGCGGGAAACATGGCGGGAAGAACGCAAACGCTTCCCCTCTACATTTACAGCCAGGTGGAACGGCTCCATTTTTCCACCGCCTATCTCGCCTCAATTCTTCTGGTGGCAGCGGGAACCGCCAGTCTCTTTTTCGTCCGCCGCATCGAGGAGGGGCGCCATGAGCTTTCGGCTTGAGGGATCCTTCTCTTTTTACAGGAGCTCCTTTTCTCTCGAGGCGTCTCTCACCTTTGGAGGAGGTATGGGAGTCATCTTCGGCCCCAGCGGAGTGGGAAAAAGTACCCTCCTCCGCATCATAGCGGGACTGGAAAAAAACGTTCGCGGTTCCCTCCGCATGGGGAACCGGAGCCTTTTCGACGAGGAACAGAATGTCTGGCTTCCTCCGAGGAAACGCCGCATAGGTTATCTTTCCCAGGACCTCGCCCTCTTTCCTCATCTTACTCTGGAAGAAAACGTAGCCTACGGGAGGCCCGAAAATTCCAAAAGAACCCCAGGAGAATGGCTTTCTCTCATGCGCCTCGATGAACTGGGAGACCGGTACCCCCATCAGATTTCCGGAGGTCAGAGACAACGGGTGGCCCTGGCCCGATCCCTCGCGGCGGAACCGGAGCTTCTCCTTCTGGACGAACCCTTCAGCGCCCTGGATGGCCCCCTGCGCCGGAATTTGAGGCGGGAGCTCCGGCAGCTTCAGCAGGCTACCAACACTCCCATGCTCTGCGTTACCCATTCCGTGGAGGACGTGAGTGCCCTGGGAAACGTTTT
>DAIPKP010000212.1:0-1885 GCA_036769705.1 Synergistaceae bacterium | reverse complement strand
TTAGCTTTCCAATGTTCTTTGAAAAACAGAAAAGTTCATGGCTGAAAACATGAATTCTCTGCGTCTCAAGCTTGCGCTACTCCTTCTATATAGGTATAATATTTATACCTACTGGAGGTGTTGGCCATGAGTTCTATCGTGAAGCAAAAAGTGGGCAGATACATTTACTTATATGAATCTTTTTCTTTTCGTAATCCTGATGGGAAGCCGAGAAACAAGCGTGTTCCCATCGGGAAGATTGATCCTGTCACGGGGGAGCCTGTCTACAAGCCCGAGTACATTGAACGAATGGCTGCTCAGGGAACACCGGTGGAGATCTCTGAAAAAGTGCCACTCTTTTCGATGGAGGATCTGCTCTCTTCTTCTGTGAAATCGTACGGGGCCTTCTATCTTCTTGAAAAGATCGCTTCTCAAATTGGTTTAATCAAGGCTCTTCAGGAAGCAGTTCCCTCCCATTGGCGAGAGCTTTTCACCCTGGCCTGCTATCTGCTCCTCTGCGGAGATCCTTTTCTCTACTGCGAAAGCTGGCTTGAAGAGACCGAGAACCTTCCCGTGGGAGGCATATCTTCCCAGCGAATCAGCGAGCTTCTCCTCTCCCTTACGAGTACGGAGCGGGAGGGTTTCTACGAAATCTGGTGTGCTTTGCGCAGCGAAGAAGAATACCTTGCCCTGGATATCACCTCCATCTCCTCCTACTCAAAGCTCATCGAGGACATTGAGTGGGGTTACAACCGAGATGGCGAACAGCTACCTCAAGTCAATCTCTGCATGCTCATGGGAGAGGTCTCAAGGTTGCCAATCTACCAGGTTCCCTACAGCGGAAGCCTGAAAGATGTGAGCACATTTCAGACAACCCTGGCGGCAGTAGATGCAGTCCGAGGGGACAGGCCCCTTCTTCTGGTTATGGACAAGGGATTCTACAGTGCCCGGAACATAGACTCCCTCCTTGAGGATGAGAACAAGCGCTTCATCATCGCCGTACCCTTTACCGCAGCCTTTGCCAAAAAGGTGGTCAGCGAAGAGAGAGATGCCATTGATACGCTGGAGAACACCATAGTTTCCGGAAGCGACTCAATCCGGGGTGTTACGAGAACGCATCTTTGGAAAGAAAAGCATCCCCTCTTTGTTCATGCCTACTGGAACGTTCTGGGAGCCACGAAAGTCCGAGAGGATGTGTATGCTCACGCAACTTTCCTCCGGGAAAAGGCTCTGCTGGATCCCGTTAAGGCCATGCAGGATAAGGAATCCATGGAGTACCTCTCAATCTCCCGCACCAACGGAGAAGACGGGGCTGAGACGTGGGAAGTCTCAATCAAAAGCGATGTTGTGGAAAAGCAGCTCCGGCATGCCGGATGGATGGTGCTGATCAGCAATCACATCCCAGACGCAAAGCATGCCCTGAGAATTTACCGCAACAAGGACGTAGTTGAAAAAGGTTTTTTGAGGCTGAAACGATCTCTTGACCTTTCCAGGCTCCGCATTCATCGTAGCGAGAGCATGAGAAACAAGATGTTCGTCGGGTTTTTGGCGCTGATTTTCATGTCTCGGATTCATAACGTCATGGCAGAGGAGGGACTTTATCGTAAAATGACCATGAAGATGCTTTTCATGACCCTCTCAAAACTTCGGATTCAAAGGATTAATGGGAAACGTATTTTGTTTCCTCTGACAAAGGAGCAAAAAAACATTTACAAAGCGTTTGGTGTAGCAGAGCCCGTGTAGGTATAAAAATCGACGGGAATTTAGGATAAAAGAGCACGAGGAACTCAAAAAAATTCCCGTAGTGATTCTCACGACTTCTGAGGATGAGCAGGATATTCTGCGGAGTTACGAGCACCATGCGAATTGCTATATTACGAAACCCGTGGAGCTTCACAACTTTCTG
>DAIPKP010000211.1:0-1887 GCA_036769705.1 Synergistaceae bacterium | reverse complement strand
ACCAAAACGCCCAGGAGGCCCAGGAAACCATGCGGGAACATCTGGAGGATACCGCAAGGGGACTTGCGGAGGAAAAAGAGGAGTTCGCGGAAAGATTCCATCCTCAGAGAGGCGCTCCGGCGGAGAAGATATAATTCATAAGGAGGGGAGACTCCATGCATCGATACGCTCAGGAAATTGCGGAATCCACCGCCCAGGTTGTCGGCTTCGACGTGGTGATCACCGATACCGACGGAGTGATCGTGGGAGCCAGCGATACGGAACGCCTGGGAACCCGGAATCTTCCCGCCCTGGAGGTCATGTCGGAGCGCAAGGGAATCACCCACGATAAGGACGAAGCCAAACACTACGAAGGAAATCGCCCCGGTATCATGTATCCTCTGGAGAATTTCGCCGGCGAGGTAGTGGGAGCCATGGCCATTACCGGAAATCCCGATCAGGTACGCCCCTTCGCGCTGATCGTGAAAAAACAGATAGAGATGCTTCTTCGGGAAAAGACCCTGCTCCATGCGGAGTTTCATCAGAACCGTGCCATCCGCGACTTTCTGGACGATCTCAACAACTATGTTCCCGCCCTGGGAGGCGAAGAGGCCATCGTCGAACGGGGGCAGCGCCTGGGATATTTGCACGGCCAGCCTTACCGGGCTATCGCCCTGACCTTCCGGAGAGCTCCTTCAAACACCGCTCCCCTGGAATACTATAACGCCACCACCTTTCTCCCTCATCTTTCCCGGATACGGGGCGTTTTCGACAGCGCTTCGGACCTTCTCGCTCCGGCAGGGGAAAACCGCTTTCTTCTGCTACACCATCTCGGAAAGAACGAAGACCTTCCGCAGCTTTTTGCCACGCTGCAATCCCGTTTTCGGGATATGGGGCTCTGCCTCTTCGCAGGCATGGGAGAACGGGCCAAAAACCTTCAAAACCTTGCACGATCCTGCAGAGAGGCCTGGCAGGCCCTGGAGCTGGGAACTCTTCTCCAGCCCGCAGAGCGGTTTTTCTCCATCGAAGATCTCCGCCCGGAACGGCTTCTTTCCCAGGTACCCCGGGAGGAGGCTCTCTACTATCGGAACCTTTTTCTGGAACCCCTGAAGGAGCGCAAAGACTGGGAGGATCTTCGAGAGACCATTGTCGCCTGGTGTCACGGAGGGTTCAACTACGTTCGAGCTTCCGAGAGCATTCACGTTCACCGCAACACTCTGGACTATCGATTGGATAAAATAGCTCAGATCACTGGAGCGGATATCCGGCATTTCCGTCATGCCATGGCTCTTTACGGCGCTCTCCGGCTGGACTGCCTTCTTTCCAAGAAACCGGAACCCCGCCAAAATTTTTAATTCCCCTGGAAAAAAGTAAAAACGAGAACCTCTTGAGATTTTCGCATTTTATCCGTTAGGCATTTATGATTTTGCCATATCCCCAACTCGTTTTTATTTGCTATAATTCCCTGCAGATTCATCCCTGCGCGGATGAAAGGATTTTTTTATTTATCAAAAGGATGTGGTAGATATGCAGAAAAAGATGTGGGCAGTACGGATTCTTCTGGTAAGCGTGGTAGCTCTTTTCACTTTGGCCGTCAGCACGGCAGCCTTTGCGGCGGTACAGGATTTCACCATCGTCAACAACACGGGAACGGATCTTTACGGCCTTTTCATTTCTTCCGCGGCTTCCGAGTCCTGGGAAGAGAACATGATCGAGGGTCAGGTTTTCCCCGCAGGGAACAGCCTTACCGTCTCCTTCGAAGGATTCGACCGGAATCAGTGCATCTGGGATATCATGGTAAGCGATGAAAACGAGGATGCCCTTACATGGGAAGGCTTGAACCTCTGCGAGATCAGCCAGGTTGTTCTCAACTGGAACGGTGAAGAGGGCTGGGTAGATCTGCAGTAA
>DAIPKP010000091.1:0-9599 GCA_036769705.1 Synergistaceae bacterium | reverse complement strand
GGATAAAAAATGCAGAACTCCGGAAACCGAATACGCGCATCTCGAAAAGTCCGCTTTTCTTCTTATGCTGCTTCTGGTAAGCGTGCTCTTCGTCTTTTTGCTCAAACCCTTTTGGGGAGCCCTCTTCTGGGCATGCATCATAGGCCTTATCTTTTCACCTCTCCATCGCAGGCTCCTGAAAAAGATGGATACGCCGAAACCCAACGTGGCAGCCCTGGCAACCCTGACAACCTGTTCGGTTATCTGTATCGCCCCGGCCCTGTTCATTATCGGCACTTTTTTTCAGGAGGGCCTCAGCCTCTATCAAAGCCTCGAAAGCGGAGAGTTCGATCTCGGGGCTCGCATGCAACAGCTGGAGACTCTCTTTCCAGCGATCAAGCCCTTTTTCGAATATTTGCATATGGACATGGGCAATCTCCAGGCCCAGCTTTCCGATGCGGCTCTCGGTGCTGCAGGGTACCTCGCTCAAAACGCGGTGGAGCTCGGGCAGAAAACCATGCAGCTTTTCATCAGTCTCGCCTTGATGCTGTACGTGGCCTTTTTCATGCTTCGTGACGGAGAAAAACTCGTGGATCTCCTGGCCCGGGCCTTGCCGCTGAACCGGGAGCGCGAACATCTGATTTTCGATAAGTTTGCCGAAACCGTCCGGGCCACCGTGAAAGGCAATCTTCTGGTTGCGGTGGTTCAGGGAACCCTGGGAGGTTTCATTTTCTGGGCTCTCGGCATCCGGGAAGCCCTGCTCTGGGGAGTGGTGATGACCCTCTTCTCCCTGATTCCCGTAATTGGAGCCGGATTGATCTGGATACCCGTATCCCTCTATCTGCTCGCCCTGGGCGCATGGATCCAGGGGATCGTTCTTATCCTTTTCGGGGCGGTGGTTATCGGGCTGGCGGATAACGTTCTACGGCCTCTCCTGGTGGGACATGACACCAAACTACCGGACTACGTGGTCCTTCTCTCCACGCTCGGAGGATTCGCACTGTTCGGCATGAACGGTTTTGTTCTCGGCCCCCTGGTGGCAGCTCTGTTCATGGCGTTCTGGGGAATTTTCATGCGGGAATACAACAATCCGAAACCCCTTCCATCGAAAGAAGAATCTTTTTAAGGGGGGTTTTTCGAGACAATCCGGGAAATTCCGGAACGATAAAAAGTAAAAAGATATAGACCTACTCTGACCTTCAAATTCTCTTTCTTCGAATTACTAAAGAAGTCTCCCTCCGTTTTTTCCGGAGAGAGACTTCTTTAGTAATTCGGATAGTGCGGCTTTTTTCAATCCCAACTCTACCGCCCCAGCTGTTTACCCCCTCCGGGCAACCCCCGGCCCTTCCAGGCGACTTCGTCCACCGGTCATGGGGATAACCCGAATCTGGTTTGCCACCCTCTCCTGAAGAGCGGGAACATGAGAGATCACTCCCACCAGCCGACAGGTACCCTCCACTTCTCCCAGGGCCTGAAGAGCCACTTCAAGATTTTCTTCGTCCAGGGAGCCGAAACCTTCATCCAAAAAGAGGGATTCCACCCGGTTTTTCCCCCCGATCATCCGGGAAAGCCCCAGGGCCAGGGCCAGACTTACGAGAAAGCTCTCTCCTCCGGAGAGGTTCTTGGAAGACCGGATCTCCCCTCCCTGATAGCCGTCGAGGACGCTGAATTCCAGGGGGTTATCGGGATCCTGCAAGAGCAGATAGCGGTCCGTCATCTTTTGGAGTTGCCGGTTCGCCTGGTTCACCAGCATTTCGAAGGTGAGTCCCTGAACGAAGTTGCGGAACTTTTTGCCGTCCGCGGAGCCCACAAGAGCATGCAGTTCCTGCCATTCCCGGAGAATTTTTTTCCGGGCCTCCGCCTCCTGCCGCAAGCTTTCCGCCTTGGCGGCCAATTTTTTCTGCTCCTCCAGCCGGGCCTCAAGAGCTCCCGATTTCTGGCGAATTTCCCGAAGGGCCTCTTGGCAATCTTCCAACGCCTTTTCCAGCTCCTCCGCCGAAAGAAGCGTGATTTTCTTTTCCCTTTCCTTTTCCAGCGCGGCGGTTCCCCGGAGATGCCGTTCCTTTAAAGCCGCATCCTTCTGTTCCAGCTCCTCCTGAAGGAGGGTCAGTTTTTCCCGAAGCTCCGCGGAAATGCGGGCCTCCTGAAAATCCTTCTCCCCAAAGAAGGCGCTTTTTTTCAGGGCTTTTTGAAACTCCTCCTCCTCAAGGGCTTTCCGTTGTTCCCCCTCTTCGAGAAAAACCGCCTCCCGGTTCCGGGAGTTTTCCAAAATCTCCGCCTTCCCCTGGAGCTCCATCTTTCGGGTTGCCAGGGCCTGGTACTCTTTCCGTGTTTTTTCCAGATCCTCCTCCAGCTCCTTCAACCCCTGCCGGGGATCTCCCTCGTAAAGGCTCCGGCGCTCCTCCTTTTTCTCTTGCAGCAATGTCTCCCGTTCCGCCAGATCTTTTCGGAGATCCTCCAGCTCCTCCTCCAGAAGAGCCTTAGTTTTTTCCAGGCTGTCCCGGCGCTCTTCCAGGCCCCGAAAGTGCAGCTTTTCCTCTTCCCGTTCCGTTATCCGCTTTTTCCAGGCATCCCGGCGATGCCGAAGACCTTCGAAGAGCTCTTCTTCAAAAACTTCATTCTCCCCGGAAATTCCGTAAGGAGCCAAAAGGGAGCGCAGATGCCGCTCGAGGGATTTCAGTTCTTCCCCCCAATCCCGGAGATCCTTTTCCCGGCGGGCAATCTCCCGCCCAAGCTCTTCGACAGCAAAGGTCAGACTTTGCGCACTCTTTTCAAGCTCCCCTAGCTCCCGATCTTCGGCTTTTTCTCCTTTTTCCAGATCCTCCAGAGCCTTTCGACAGATCTCCACATGCCGGAGCCGTTTTTTTACATCTTCCTCCTCCCGGCAGAGCTGCCTTTGCAAATCCTCCAGGGCCGGAATCTCCCGGGGCACCTCGGAAAAGAAAGATTCTTCCCGAAAAGCATTCTCTTTCTGCCTTTCCTTTTCCAAAGATTCTTCGGTTTTGTTCCGCTCTTTCCGGCAATGCTCCAGCCGGCTTTCCAGAGCGGTGAGTTCTTTTTCGAGTTGTCGCCGGTTGTTTTCTTCCCGAAGCTGTTCCTGACGGAGGCGCTCCAGCTCCTCCTTTTCCTTCTCTCGAACCGGAACGCCCTCCTTCTGGTAGGGATGCTCCAGGGATCCGCAGAGAGGACAGGGAGCTCCCTCCCGCAGCCGGGCACGCTCCTCCTCGAGGCTTGCCACCCGAAGAGAGAGATGCAGCACTTCCTCCTGTTTGGCGTAGCCCTTCCGTATCTGCTCCAGGAGCCTCTCCGCATGTTCCAGATCCCGGGAAAGCTCCTGGCCCCGCCTTTCTCCCTTCTCTTCTTCCGCCGCAATCCGGGCCTTCTCCTCCTCCAGAAGCTTCAGGTTTTTGAGGTTTTCCAGCATCTCCCGGACACGAAGAGATTTTTCCCGGCACTCCTCCTCCCGGGAACGCCAGCAAGGAACCTCCTTTCCTTCCAGAAGCTCCGCCAGCTTCGTGTACTCCTTCTCCTTCGCCGCTTCGAGATCCCTTTTCTTTCGGTAACGCTCCTCCAGATCCAGAGAGAGCCGTTGCCGCTCCTCCTCCTTTTCCCCGAGAAGCTCTTCCGAGAGGTTTTTTTCCCGAAGGAGATCCTTTTTCTGAAGCTCCTTATCCCGGTATTGCTCCCATTTCTCCCGGAGAACCCCGAAGTTTTCGGAGAGCGAGGCATCTACGGAATGTTCTTCGAAAAATTCGGCGTGCTCCTCCAGTTTTTCCAGGGAATGCCGAAGCTCTTTTTCCAGATTCCGGAACTCCTCCAGCCGTTCTTCCCGGAGCTTTTCCCTCTTCTCCAAGACTTGCCGGGCCTCTTCTTTTCTCTTCTCCAGGGCGAGAAGCTCCTCCTCCCGACGGCAGCATTCTTCAAGAATCGGACGCTGTTTTTCCCAGTTCTTCCGGGCCCTCTCCACCCGCTCTTTCGCCTGTTCCTCCTCCTTGCCGATCCGGGCCCGAAGCTCTTCGAGGCCTTTTCTCTCCTCCTCCAGGGCTGCCATCTTCCGGGCCACATCCTCCCGGTTTTTCCGGGCATGCTCCAGGGAGGCATATTTCGCCTCCAGGGCAAGAGCCTGCTGCCCCCGGCGAAGCCGCCGAAGATCCTCCTCCGCATTCTTGCGGCGATCCTCCAGAAGAAGAGCGTCCTTTTCCGCCTCCCGAAGCTCCTCTTCCAGGGCCTGCAGCTTTTCCCGCCATTCCTTTCCCCGGCGAAGCTCCTTTTCCCGAAAATCCAGCTTCGTCTCCTCTTCCAGGACACCGAGACGCTCCGTCTCCAGGGCTTTCCGCTCCTCCGGAGAAAGAAGAAGAATACCCCCGCTCCGGCTTTCGATCTCCCGCAGCAGCTCCTCTTCTCTTTTGTGACGCTCGTGAACGTAGATGGAAAAACGGCTGTAGAGGTCCGTGCCGGTTATCTGCTCCAGCAGCGGAGCCTTTTCGCTGGGGGAAGCCTTGAGAAAGGAGGCGAAGCCCCCCTGGGCGAGAAGCACCGACCGGGTGAAACGGTGGAAATCCATTCCCGTAAGCTCCTCCACCCCTGTTTTTACACCCTCCACGGAGGACGCCAGAATTTCTCCGGTGCCGCAATTCGCGAGTTCCCGCCAGGGCTGCTGCAACTTTCCACGAGGGTTTTTATCCGCCCGGTGCTGCCCCCAGGAGGCTTTGAAAATTCCCCGGGGAACTTCGAAAACCACCTCCGCCCGGCACTCTCCCTTTTGACGGGACATGACTTCGTTGGTTTTTTTGCTGATGCTCTCCAGCCGGGGGGTTCTTCCGTAAAGCCCCAGGCAGAGAGCATCCAGAAGGGTGGATTTTCCCGCTCCCGTAGGGCCGGTGATGGCGAAAAGCCCGCTCTCTCCGTAGGAGGGGGAACGGAAATTTACGCTCCAAATTCCCACCAGGGAGTTGAGATTTTCCAAAAGAATGCTGCAGATACGCATAATTTCCTCTTACCTCCTATTCCGCCCGCAGATCTTCTTCCCGCATATCCCGCAAAGCAGCGCGGAAAAGGTTCATCTTCCGGGGGCGTTCCTCCTCGGGAATTTCACGAGCTTCGAGACAGCGGGCGAAAATTTCCTCGGGGTCCAGCTCCGCCAGGCTTTCTTCTTCGGAAAGTCCCGAAAGGTTTCGGGGAAGAGCGAGGGGATTCCGGATACGCAGAATTTCCAGGGAGCTTCCCTGAATGTGGCTTTCCAGAAGATCCCGAAGAACGGAACCTCCCATCTCTCCCCGGTACTCCGCCTCGATCCAGCAGGGTTCTCCCTCTTTTACGAGATTTTCCAAAGATCTTTCGAGTTCCTCCAAGGTACCGGAAATCCGGGCGAGTTTCTGAAAGGAGGGTACCGGAATTTCCCGGGCCACCGGAGTTTCTCCGGAAAAATCCACCTCCACCACACATTTCCCGGAGGGCTCCCCGAAACTCATGGGAAGAGGCGCCCCGGAATAACGCCGCAAGGGATGCCCTCCCACCTTTTGAGGGGCATGCAGATGCCCGAGAGCCACGTAATCCACGTCTTCGGGAAAGCACTCTCCGCCGATGCGGGGAAGGGAACCCACATAGAGTTCCCGCACTCCATCCCCTTCGTAGATTTTTCCTCCCGCCGCAAAGAGATGCCCCGTTACGATCAGGGGCACCCTTTTTTCGAGACCCTCCCGTATTTCTCGGGCTTCCTGGCACACCCGGGCATAGTGTTCCCGGATACCTGCAAGCAACTTTTCCTCCCGGGCGGCGAAATCCTCCCCCTCCTCCGCAAGGCGCACATCCCGATCCCGAATATAGGGGACCGCACAGCAGAGCGCCTCGGGCTCCCCCCGTTCATCCCGAAGCACCAGCACCTCCTCCTCGGGAAAATCCGGAAGGGAGCCCATTACATGCACCTGCAACATCCGCAAAAGCTCCCGGGGAGCGTTCAGAAAGGAGGGAGAATCGTGATTGCCTCCCACCACCACCACGTGGCGGCAGGGAGAGGAGGCCATGCGGCAGAGAAAACGGTAGTACAGCTCCCGGGCCCGGTTGCTGGGAGTTCCCGTATCGAAAACATCCCCCGCGATAATCAGAAGCTCCGGAGCACTCTCTTCGATGCGGGAAATCAGCCAGTCGAGGAACTTCTCGTGCTCCTCGTAGCGTTTCTTCTCGTACAGCCCCCGGCCGAGGTGCCAATCCGAGGTGTGGATAAGTTTCATAAGCCCTCCTTTTCGGCCTTTCTCCCGGAGAAAAAGGCCCTGAATGCAGTTTTTTTGTGTTTGAAAGACTTGATCAATTCTAACCTTTTGTGATGAAAAACGTGGCGAATCCGCACAACTCCGGAGCAAGAGTACCATATAAAATAGGGCGCGCCACTCCGCAGCGAAGTGGCGCGCCCTGTCTCTTCACGATCCCCAGAGGCCGGAGGCCAGGAAATCAGTTTTTTTACAAAACCGAAAGAAAAACGTCTCAAAAAGGCTTTCCCCCTCTACTCCTTTCGGGTACAATGCGACCCCACAGCAGGGCATCCGCAATACTGGGAAAGGGAGAATTTTCTGATGCAAAAAAATACCTTCTTTATGCTTTTGACACTTTCGCTTTTCGGACTTCTGCTCTTCGGAACCTCCGAAACCGCTCGAGGAGCGGATCCTGTATCCCAGCTCGCCATGCCCGCGGGAAAGCTCCTTTTCGATCACGCCTTCGCGGAGCTGGAAGTTTCCATGGATATCCCTCATCCCCGGGAGGTGGTGCTCCCCCGGGTACATGTCTCCATGGTCTCCCGGGATTTCGTACATCTTCCCGAGAGAAGCTCCGAAAACCTGCTGGTTTTCGCCAAATGGGAGGGACTTTTTCGAACCACCCAGTATCTGGTGGCCTTCGAAGTGGTAGATTATGATGAAGGAACCCGGCTGGGGGTCACTCTGAGCGAGCCCATCCAGCTTTTCTTTATCGATCCTGGCATTCTGGGGCGGAAACCCCGGAGCGTACGCTATTTGAAACCGGTACTGGAAGAGATCGGCACCATCCCGGAATAAGGGACTACGCCGCATTCGCGGCTTTTCACCCTCCAAATACTCAGGGGAATCTCCCTCAGGAGGCACCCCCTGGCGAGCTAGAGGCTTTTCTCCGGATACTTCCCCTGCTCCGCCAAATACTCCAACGCGGAAAGATCCCGAAGCACCAGGTGGCGCCGGGAGATTTCCAGAAGTCCCCGGGAGGTCATATCCCCCAGAATACGGGAGAGAGTCTCCGGAGTTGTTCCCAAAACCCGGGCAAGCTGGGTTCGGGAAATTTCCAAATCCAGCACGTTTTCCCCCGCATCGCCGCCTTCCCGCAAATGGAGCAGATAGGAGGCCAGGCGCCCCGGCACCTCCTTGAGAGCCAGATTTTCCACCTGCAGCGTAAGCTCACGGAGCTTGAAGGAGAGCACTCCCAGCATGTGCAACGCAATGTTGGGCTCCCGGGCGATGAGCTCCATAATGGCCTCCCGGGGGAAAAAATAGAGCAGGCATTTTCCCAGGGCTTCAGCGGAGGCGGGAAAGGTACTCCCCTCGAACACCGCCGCGTGCCCCAGGTGATCCCCGGGACCGCAAAGATGCAATATGATCTCCTTTCCCTCGGGGGAAACCTTGAAGACCTTGAGGGTTCCCCGCTGCACCACGTAAAACCCCTCTCCCCTCTCTCCTTCCAGGAAAATCATGGCTCCCTTTTCGTACTTTCGGGAAAGAGCCAAGGCCGCGATTTCCCGAAGATCCTCCGGCGGAAGCCCCGAGAAGCCGGGAATAGCATCCAGAAACTTCTCTTTTTCCTTCATAACTCTTCCAAGTGCCCCCTTTTTTTCTGAAAGCCGGGCTTTTCTTGATCTACGTCAAGGAAAAGCCTCTCATTTTTGGTATTCTCATACCGAAATACGGAGAAACTCTAAAACATGTGGTTTTTGAAAAACTCCCTGATAGATTGTAGCAGGAGGTGCACAAACGATGAAAAAAAAATGGGAAGATCGAAAAGAATCCTTTCCCTCCCTGGATTTCCGAAGAGCCACGGAAAACTTTCTTCCGGGACTTCTGAAGCGGGCAGCCCAGACTCCCGAGGGAGAAGGTTTCTGCATAATCCAGACCTTCGAACCCCTTCCGCTCTATTCCGCTCTGGGGGAGATGGGATTCGAGCACGTGACGGAAAAAATTTCGGATCTGGAGTACCGGGCCTGGTTCTGCCGCACCGAAGAGCAGGAACCTCGTTATGCGGAGGCGGGAGATCTTCCGCTGAAACCTACGGCTATTCTGAATTTTAAAAAAGTTGATGACAACCTGGCGGGTTTGGCAGTAAACTTTTGGCAGGAGATCTGGGGCAAGGAAAAGCCCGCCCTGGATCTGAAGACCAAACTCCTCCTCTCCCTGGCAAACGGAGTAGGGGCGGGGCGGTTCCGCCAGGCCACCCGGGAGCTGATCAAGGCTTACGCTCTGGGGTTTTCCACTGCGGAGATGGACGAGATGTTCTCCCTCTTCGCCTGGAACGGAGGCATGGGAACCTTCGCCTCCGAGATCGGCCCTTCCCCTCTCTTCGGAGCCTATCAGCTCATCAAGGACATGGAAGCCCGCAAAAAAGGGCATGCCGCCATCATGAAAGCCCTTCTGGAAAAATTCGGGGAGAGCAACCCCCAGGTAAGCGTAGCGAAGAGATAAGGAGAGAACCGGCGGTTTCCCTGAAAATTTCAGAGAGAAAGAGAGGAGAAATAATCGTGAAATATCGCACATTTTCCGAAATGGAAAAAGCTCAGACTCCCCACGGGGTAGAGGTATGCAAACTTTACGACACCCCGGACGCCCAGGTAATGCATATTGCGCTGGAGCCCGGAGAATCCCTGAAAAAACACATCACTCCGGTGGATGTTTTCTTTTACGTTCTGGAAGGTACGGGCATCGTGGAAATCGGGGAGGAAAAACTGGAGGTCTCCCGGGACACGCTCATCGAAAGCCCCAAAGATATTCCTCACTGTTGGTATAACGAGAGCGACGGGCTTTTCCGGGTTCTTGTGGTGAAAACCCCCCGCCCCGAAAAGGCCACGAGGCTTCTCTAGAAGATAAAGGCGGCAAGAAGGTACGTGGAAAAGCGTTACAAGTAGGATAACGCAAAGGGAAAGCGAGAAAAGGAGGATGCATATGTATTGTTTCCAGTGTCAAGAAACCGCGCAAAACAAGGCGTGTACCGTTCGGGGGGTCTGTGGCAAACCCGAAGAGACCGCAAATCTTCAGGACCTTCTCATCTACACGCTCAAGGGCATCGCTCTCTGGCATGAAAAGGGAAAGGAAGAGGGGATCGCCCTTCCTTCGGAAGGGCTCTTCGTGGCGGAGGGGCTTTTCACCACCATCACCAACGCCAACTGGGACGACAAGGTCTTCGTAGCCCGGGTAGAGGAAGGGCTGAGACGCCGGGACGCCCTGAAAGAGACGTTTCTCAAGGAGTATGAGAAAAAGCACGGCAAGCCTTTTTCGGAACAGATGCATGATGCCGCCACCTGGCACGCCGAAGGGCTGGAAGCTTTTCGGGAAAAGGCGAAGACCGTGGGCATTCTTTCCACGGAAAACAAGGACGTGCGCTCCCTTCGGGAA
>DAIPKP010000210.1:0-1889 GCA_036769705.1 Synergistaceae bacterium | reverse complement strand
CAAAAAGGAGGAGGGCGTTTCGGGTTTCCTCCTGGTCGTATTCGATGCGTTCCAGGAAATCGCGCTCTCCCTCGCCATCGTGGATATCCTGAAAATAGAAGCTGTTTACCAGGGCTCCCGCTTCGGGGGTTGTCAGCCCCTGGTAGTTTACCTCCGCCACCGCATAAGGCATCCAGCCCGGGCCTTCCCCCGCCTGGGTTCCCGAGGCGAACCCCGATGCGGCCACGTTGAGCAGAAGCCTTCCGCTGGAAATGTTCGTGTTGTTGTCGCTGTTATTGGGGTCCACAAAAAAACCGAACATCTGTAGCCGATCTTCGGGATCCGCCGAAGGGTTCGAGTCGTAAAAGGAATTTTCCGCCCCCGCATCGAAGCGGTACTCCATGGTGCGGTGCAATCCTCCGGTGAGGCTCCAGGGATCTGCATCTATGGTAACCACCGCATCTGAAATAAAACCGGCGGGGGCTCCTGGAGCGGTGTTTTCATAGGTGCTTCCCGCCCGGGCGGCCACGTTTACCACGAAACGGTCATCCACTTCGGTTCCTGTAGGAGCGAAGGCGTCGAAACGGATGGCTCCATTTCCGCCTCCTGCGTTGAGTATCAGGGGGTTGCTCGCATCCACCGCGCCGTGAGCGTTGAGGTCGATATCCTCTTCGAACTCCACCCGGCTTCCGTCCCGGTTGTAGCCCTCTCCCTCCACGTGGTAGGTGTTGTTTCCCGTACAGGTAAAAAGAATGCAGGCGTTCGTGTTCTCCTGCCGCCATACCCGGATGGCGTTCGGCCCCAGCACGGTATTGGGATCCTTGCCCCCCAGGTAGTAGGAAGTTTCCTCTCCGTACCATTCCTGGGCGTACCAGTGATCGTTCTCGGTACCTGCTACGTCCCATCCCGCCCCGGCGGCGCCGTAGCGCTCGGCGGTGCGGAGAACGTTGCCGAAGGTGCTTCCTGCAATGGTGCCGAAGCTGTTGTCGATGAAAGATACGTTGGATGCGTCGCTGTCGAAGGTGCCCACCCCGGTGCGGAAAAAATGGGGGAGAGCGAACATGGTTCCCCCGGAATCCAGAACTCCGTCGTTGAATACCATGGAGGCTCCGCCGTAGGTCTGGGTGCCCTGGTTGGGGGAACCCAGAGCGGTGGAATCGTAGGTGGAGCCCGTAACCCCGTCCCGGATGCGGAAATCGAGCACGTCGTGATTTCCCGCGGATCTGGCAGAGGTAAAGAGGGCCCAGGAGTCGTTGACCCCAAGGTCCATGGTATCCGTAGTATCGGGAATGGAGATCGACGTAAAGGGGAGGTTCGCATCTCCCACCAGGGGATTCGTGGTGCCGTTGTCTCCCTCCCACCACCAGTCCGTGCGGGTTCCGTTGACCAGGGTTCCGTCAGCCTGGATGCCGCCATAATTTGTCACCACTTGGGCTTGGTCCCGGGCCTGCCAAAGGGTGCTGTTTGCGCTGTCTCCCGCGAGAAGAGTCATATCCCCTCCGAAAAGCTGGGTTGTTCCCGCGCTGGGGCTGAACACCACCTCCCGCCGCTCCGGAGTGCCGTCGGTATTGGTGACAGTGATGCGTCCGTTGTGGTGGCTTCCGTCATACCCCGGAGTATTGGCTGCATCGGTCCAGGCCGCATCGAGAATTCCCAAAGCATCCATGGCGGTTCGGACTTCCTCGATATTCTGTCCTCCCGCAATGGTGGTGTAGGCTTTGTTGTAATCCCGGGAAGCTCCGGTTACATTTGGATCGGTACGGGCCAAAGTCTGGTCCCCTCCGAAGAGTTCCGTCACGGCGTTTCCGGTATTCTGAGTTACCGTCATTTCATATCGGGCGGTAACGCTAGAGGTGCGAAGATCGATTCTTCGCTCTCCTACTCCGGGGGTTACAAGTTGGAAAACATTA
>DAIPKP010000090.1:0-9664 GCA_036769705.1 Synergistaceae bacterium | reverse complement strand
AGCTCGCCAAGATCAGCGAGGATCTCCAGAAGCGCATCGGCGCCTTCGTGCTGGACGAGGTTTCCGGAAGCTCCAAGAGCTCCCAGAAGGCCCTCGGCGCGAAATCCCGCTCCTGAGAACATAGAGAAAGGATTTTGAAAAAAGATTAGCCATACCCCCGGCAGGACGAGGCCATTCCCCCTGCCGGGGGTTTTTTCATGCCCCTTCTTTTTTGACTTTTCTGTATTTTCCTCTAAGCTTTTTTCCAGGGGAGGTGTGCGTATGATTGCTTTCTTTCGAAGAATGCTCGTGAAAAGCAGAAGCGTTTTTCTTGGGGGATTCCTCCTCGGAGGAATCTTTTCCGGAGCCTGGGCTCAAGAGCCGATACTCGACCTTCGAAGAGCCCCCGAGGAGGATTACTGTTATGTGGTTACCTCGGAGCCCGGAGGGCTTTACGGGCTCTCTTTCTCGGACTTCGAGAATCTGGGAGGCGCTCTTTCCGAGGATGCTCTCTATTCTCTCTCCCTTTCTCCCGAGGGAGATCTGCTTCTTGCCACCTTTCAGGAGGTGCTGTTTTCCCGCAACCGGGGAAGAACCTGGAGCTCTCTTCGGGGAGGAGGGGACTTGAAAAATTTTTACGTCACTCCGCAGGGAACCTTCGTAGGCGTTTCCTGGAGAAAGGGGTTTCTCTGGGCCTCCCGGGAGAATCCGGAGTTCCAGGAAGCTTCCGGCGAGATGGGGGATTTCGTGATAACCGAGGTGCTGGAAACCCCTTCCGGAGAGCTTTGGGGAGCCACCTTCGGAGGAGGGGTCTTTACCTCTTCGGATGGAGGCAGAAGTTGGAAGTCCCGGAACGAGGGATTGGAAAACGTGTTCGTGCTCTCCCTGGCCTGGGATGCGTCGAAAGAGATTCTTTATGCGGGAACCTACGAAGGCGGCGTGTTCCGCCGATCCCGAAGGGGCGCCTGGGAAGCTTTTTCCCGGGGGTTGCCGGAGAGAGCCATCGTTCAGGCTCTGGAGATGGATTCCGAGGGCCTCCTCTGGGGAGGAACCCATGAAAAAGGAGTTTTTCGGGCTTCCTTCGAAGGAGAATGGCGTCCCTTTTCCGGAAAGGCCGAGGATGCCTCCCTTACCGTGAATGTTTTGGAGCCCTTTGGAGGGGGGATGCTGGGAGGAACCCGAAAGAGGGGGCTTCTTTTCGCTGCCCCCGGCGCCGCAGCCTGGGTTTCCCTGGAGATTTCGGATCCCCTGGAAGGATTCGGCGAAACTTCCGACGGAACGCTGTTGGCTCTCTCCCGATCGGGGATTCTCTACGAAGCTGCGCGAAAGGAGGGGCCCTGGAAGGAACGGGGAAGAATCGAAAGCTCCTTTCCCTGCCGTGGCCTGATGCTTCTTTCGGATAGAATTTTTCTCGCGGGCACCTCCCGGGGGAGCTGGCTTTCCGAGGATGGAGGCGAGAGCTGGATCTTCCGCAGTTTTCCCGCTCCTTCCGAGGAGGAACGATCCGGAGAGTTCGCTCCTCCTCCGGGAGAATGGGGAGGCCTGGTGGGGATGGTAAAGCTGGGTTCCTCCGTCATGGCTGCCACGACCTACAAGGGGCTTTTCCGCTCTTCCGGAGGCTGGAGCTGGAGCCTGGAGGAGGGAAGAGAGGCTATAGAGGGGCGGTATCTCTACAGCATCGCTTCGGACGGAGAAAGCCGTATCGCCCTGGGAACAAACCGGGGGCTCTCCTACTCCCGGGATTCCGGAAACAGCTGGATAAACATCTACGTAAGTTACGGCCTCTCTTCGGTGCTTTTCGATGATTCCGGAACTCTCTGGGGGGTCTCCCGAAACGGCATCTGGCGTTTCGTTCCTCCCGAGATGGAGCCGGAGACGGTGCGTATCGCCGGATATTCCTGGTCTCCCACGGTTTACTTTACCGAGCTCCTTTCCGGGGAGGAGGGCTCCCTGCTGGGGCTGCTCAAAAACGATCTCGTCCGGCTGCTTCCGGAGGGAAAAAGGCTTTCCCTGCAGAAGATAGCGCTGAAAAACGTGGAAATTCTCTCTTCTCTTCGGCTTTCCTCGGGAGGTATGCTTTTGGGGAGCGAGAGAGGGTTCTACTTTTCCGAAGACCCGAGCGGAGCCTGGCAGGAGGGGCACGTTCCCCGCAATCTTTTTCATCTTTCCGAGGGGCGGTGAGAACCATGCGAGAATTGTACCGCCGAGGAGGCGCGTTTCTGTTTTTTCTTCTTGCTCTGGGAACCTTTCTTTCCATGCGTGAGACGGTTCTCCAGGTAACTCCGGTAGATATGGGGGAGGAATACCGGCGGGCCTACGCTCCCGTTCATGGATGGGGGGCCACTGCGGCGAGCCGGGCCTTTCTTCGGGATGTCAGCCGTTTTATGCCCCTTCCCGCTTTTATCGAGGAGGAGATCGGGGATAGAGGGATGACGGTCTCCGGCCCTTCCTGGGAAAAATTCTATGCCGCCCTTTTCGGCGAATCCTCGGAAGAGGCATTCCGCTCCCGAAGATCGGAGGATTTCTACGACGGGGAAAGCCTTTACTTTACTCTTTCCGAAGAACCCTTTCGCGAGATTTGCGAAAGCATGAGAGAGCAGGGGCAAAACTACCGGTATCTTCGTTTCTGCTCCTCCCGGGGCCCCCGGTTTCTCTCTCTCTCCTTCGTAGGCTCCGATACCGCTTCTTACCAAGGAGCGCCCTCGTCGGTGCTCCGGCCCTACCGGAGTTTTTCCGTTTTCTTTCTGGTCTTTTTCCTGGGAATCTATTTCCTGCTTCCGAAAGAAAAAGTTCCCGAGGATGCCCTGGGCCATTCCCGGCTTGGCAGCGTGTATTTGCCGGATATCCTCGGATTTTTCCTCTCCGGGCTCTTCTTCGGAGCTCCCTTTCCGATGGTTCCCGAGATTTTTCAAACGAGCAGGATACTCAGTTTTGCCGAGGGAAGCCTTTATTTCACCCTCTTTTGGTGGTTCCTGGCGGCCCTTGCTGCGGCTCTCCTCTACATATCCGCCAAGTATGCCGCCTTTTGGCTTCGCCCTCTTCCGGAAAGGCTGGAGGTGCACACCCTTCGAAGAAAGTGGAACCTGCCCTACCGGGATATTCAGCTTGCGGATTTCAAGGATTACCGCCCTCCCGCGGGATTGCGTCTCCTCATGAGGGCGGGAGCCTTTATGGAGCCCCGTCTTGTGGCTCAGAGCCTTCTTTTGGAGAGCCGTCGGGATTGGGGGGTGCGGCTGGTGCTGAAAAACGGCGAGAGCCTTTCCTTTCTCTGTTCCGGCCTCCGGGGGGTAACGCTCTTTTTCGAGGCCCTGGAAAAGGCGGGAGTGCCTTTTTCGGAAAAGCTGCGGAATGTGGTGGATGGAAGAGAACCATGATGTTGCGCCAGGAAGTGCGAAGAAAGGCAGGAGTTCCGGTTTCCCGGAGCTCTCCGGAGAAAAACGATTATGCTAAGGTGGTGATTGTGTAATGCGCAGTATATGGACTTCTTTTCCCAGAGTTTCTTGGTGGTTTTTCCTTCTCCTGGCTTGTCTCTTTTTCCCCGCGTTTTCCGGAGTTTCCCGGGGGGAAGCCGGGGAAAATCTTTTGCAGCCCCTGGAAGAACGGATCGCCCTTCTGGAAAAAGCCCTGGCATACCGCATGGAGGGAGAGGCGAAGGAGACAGGAGGAGATCTTATCGGAGCCCTTCAGGCCTACCGGCAGAGTTATCTCCTCTACGAGGATTCTCTTCTGAAAGAGAAAATCCGTTCTTTGGAGGAGGCCCTGAAAGCCTTTTCGGGAAGAACGCCTCCGGATCTGGAGCCTCTGCGGCAGCGTATCGCCTATCTCGAAGGGCTTCTGAGGGGAACCCCTCCTTCCGAGGATCTGCCGGATCTCGCGAATCTTCCGGAGCTTCCCGAGGAGGATCTCCTTTGGGAAGAGGACTCCGATTGGAGAAACTATCCGGATTTGCCCGAGGAGAAGGCTGCCATCGAGGAGAACTTCCAGGAATTCCGGAGCGCCCTGAAGGAGAAGGATATTTCCCGGGCGGTGAGCCATATCGACCTGGGATGCCGGGAGGAGTACGCCGCCCTCTTTGCTCACAACCCCGAGGCCATGCCCTCTTTCGCGGATCTTCTGGAAAGGGCGGAGATGAGCTTTCTCGCTGCGGCGGATCGGGTGAACCCCGCTACCAGCTCGAGCCTCCGCACCTCGGAATATGCCGTGGAGATCGATGGTTTCACCTTTTACGTTCGATGGATCAAGGTGGATGGCCAATGGATGCTCTTCGATTTTTAATGCTTTTCAGAGAAGATCTCCTCGACCGAAAGGGAGGGAAAAACCATGTCGTTTCGTAAAGCCTTGAAAAGGATTTTCTTATCCATTCTCGTGTTCCAGATCTTTCTGGTTCCTTCCTTGGCGGAGGCTTGGAGCCAGGCTCCTCACAGCCAGATCAACGCCGAGGCCCTTCGTCTCTTTCTGAGGCAGGCCCGGGGAGAAGAGAAGTTCCGCCTTGGGCCCCTGGCTCCCGGGGCCTTTCAGGAGCGTCTCCGAGGGGTGGGGGTGGCAAGCTCCTCCCTGAATGTGGGGGATTTCGTCTCCCGGGAGATGAATCTCTCCATGCAGCGCTGGATCATCATGGGAGGGGACTGGGCGGACGAGCCTCACCTCTTTTCTTCGGTGCGGCATTTTTACGATCCTTTGCGGATCGAGGGAGTGGCCTATCTCACGGATCAGAGCGAGGTCCACGGGCTTTACGACAGCCCCCAGATCGATGCCCGATCCTGGGGATTGGATCATCCGGAGAATCCCTTCAGTTTCTTCGTGGCCCTCTCTTCCTACAAAGCGGCCCTGGAGGTTCAGGAGGATGCTCCTCTGCCTCCGCAGATCGGCATGTCCCACTTCAAGACGAATCTGAACCTTCCCGCAAAGGATCATGAGGATCAGCGGCATCTCTATCTCTCTCGGGCTTATCGTGCTCTGGGGGAGTCCATGCACATGCTGGCAGACATGACCCAACCCGCCCATGTGCGGAACGACTCCCATCCCCTGGATGAGCCCATCGAGATCTCCACTTTTCCGGAGCATGTCCGGGCCGCCGCAGCCAGTCCCTTCATCGATTCCCGGATTCGACCCTATCTGAAGAGCGCCGGAGGAACCCTTCAGGAACCCCTGGAGCTCTTTCATCAGGTGGCGATTTTTACTAACAAAACTTTCTGTACCATGGATACCATCTACGACGCTCTCTTGGGGGTGCTGCCGAACAACCGGCAGAAACCCTATCCCTCTCCGCAGTTGTTCAACATGGATTTGGAGGTGGTAGAGACTACGGTTCAGGGTTTCCTCATGCCTCGTACCGTGAGCAAGTTCTACGGTCATTTTGATCAAGTTAAACGGGTGCCCATGGCTCAGGAGCGGTTGAGTTTCCACTGGTTCGATCCGGAACAGAGCTTTCTGGGAGAATTCGACAAGTTCAAGGAGAAGGCTGGCCGTGGAGCGGCGGGGGGGCTCGGCAGGCTCGGGCGGTATCATGTTCCCCATGCCTACGCTCCTTTTCAGGGAGAGGTGCTGCTGTCCCTGGCCATCTATGCCTGTGCGGATTTACTGGAGCTTTTTTTCCCCACCCTGGAGCTGAAGGCGGAGTTCGAGGAGAGCGAGCTTCTCCCCGAAAGGGAGCCCGGAGCAGATCCCCCGGAGGATGCGGAGGAAGTGCCTATCACGGTTATCGAGATCGAATCCTCCGTGGAACATCTTCAGAAGAAAGATCCCGCCTGGAAGGCCGCGGATCTCGCCATCCACTACTCCGGCCCCGCGGAGCTGGTGGTGCTGGAGAAGGAGGAGCAGGAGGGAAGGGAGAAGAAGAAAGAGATATACACCCGAAAGCTTCTCTTTCGTAAGGGAGCCCTGGAGCAGATCGAAACTCTCGAGGGAACCCTCGAAGAAGCGCCGCTGCGGCTTTATGCGGCTCCTTCCGGAGCTTCCCTGACGGAGGAACAGCTTTTCTACGAGCTGAAACATAAACAGACCGCTCTTATCCGGATAGAGGCGGGGAGCCGCCTTTTCGAAAGCCCTTCCTGGACTTTGGATCAGGAGGCGGAAGTCTCCATATTGCCTCCCCGCATTTTGATTTTGGAGCTTCGGGAAGGGGCGAATCAGGATGAGATCGAATTCGAAGCCGGAGCGACCCCCAAGGGTATCTACCTCTTCGAGTGGGATTTCGATGACGGAACCGACCTGGTGGAAGATCGTCCGCATCCGGGGAAACGCTCCAAGGTGACCCATCTTTATCAGGGATTGAAGCCCGGACAGGAATATGCTCCCCGGGTGAAGCTCTTCGATCATAAAGAGAATTTTCTCGCGGAGGATGCCATCTCCATCAGCGTTATCGAGGGGTTGGACCGGCACTTCTTCGAGAACCGCACCTTCTGGACCACGGGCTCTCCCTTTGCCAACGATCCTTCGGTGACCTTCCCCGAAGTGCCCCTCAAGCTGGGGCTCGATGCTGCGGGGCTTTCCGGAGACATTCTTCCGGATACTCCCGAGGCGAAGAGGCTGGAAAAGATGACCGGAGCCGTGGAAAATGCTCAGGATGCCATCAAGGAGCAGATGCTCCAGGAGATGGCCAAAATGGGAGTAACCCTTACGGATTCCCAGCTCCAGGAGGCTTTGGGGCAGGCCCTGGGATTGAGCGGCCTGGGCAAACCCGGACAGGATCCCCGGATGGTGCCGGGGCGGAAGGTCCTCGTTTCGGGATATGCGGTAGGGAGCAAACCTCTTATCCTCACGCTTTCGGTGCATCTCGACACAGTTCCTCCCGTACCGGTCTCTCTGCCCGAAACGCCTCCTCTGGAGGGGCGGGTGAAGGTGCAAAAATGGTTTTTCACCACGGGATTCCTTTCGAGCCCCGAAATTTCGGGAAGCTCCGGAAAGGCTTCGGTCTCCTGGGTTCCGGGAAAGGATGCGAAGATTCCCGATTCCTTCTCGGTGGATCTGGTGATGTACTACTCCCTGGATTTCTACAAGAGGGGTACCCAGGAGCCCTGGCTCGACAGCGGCGTGCCGGTGCATTACGACAATCTTTCGGTGAGTTTCCCCGTGGGGATCTGTTTCGTTCCTCTCTGGCAGGATAAGAAGCCCTAAAGGCTTTCTTCAAGCGGGGTTTTGTCGTCTCCGGAAGGCTCCGTTCGCGATTTTTCCGGAATGAAAGGTCGTCAAGAAAAGGAGGTTTTTTTCGTGAGAACCGGATATTCTTTTACTCTTTCCAGAAAGAAGGGTTTTCTCTGGAATTGCGCAATCTGCGTGCTGTTTCTCGGGTTTTTCCTCGGTTTCCTTTTCTCCGGGGCAGAGGCCTCTTCCGATACGGTGTCTCGATGGATGGCTCCCTACTGGCTGGAGGTCCCCGCCTCCTGGAAGCCTCTGGTGGATCGTCGGGAGGGGGTCATGTTCTTTACGGGAGCTCTTCCGGATATGGTGGGCTCCCCGGAGGGAGAAAACCTCTCCATCCTGGCCCTGGGAGTGCTGCGGCAATCCCCTCCCAAGGGAGGAGGATTCGAAGATTTTATCGAGGCCTTTGAAAAACAGGCTACCCAGGGAGATGTGCGCAATTTTTCCTCCTCCCGGGAGGACATAGTCCTGGACTCCTCTCCCGCGGTGCTCTTCTCCTTTTCCGGAGAGGCGGAGATGGGGGGGGCTTTCAAGAAGGTGGGAGGCACCATGATCGTTACCAGGGAGGTCGATGCGGAGGGCAAACTTACTTTGGTGATGGGAATGGGCAATGCCTCGGGATTGGAGGAGTACAAGGGACAGATCAGGAGCATCCTCGACTCCGCCCGGAAGGGCACGCCTCCTTTGGAAAAGAAACAAACCTTCCCCTACGGTGCTACCTCGGAGGTATTCCGGTACACCTTCGGCCTTGCCATGTCTTCCGAGGGAATTATCGCTCTTGGGGATTCCCGAAACTGCAGAATCCGCCTTTTCGACTCCCGGGGAGAGCTTCTGGAGGAGTGGGGAGAAAAGGGCAAGGGGGAGGAAGGCACCTTTTCCTATCCCCGGGATTTCGCCTTTGCACCAGATGGCTCCCTCTGGGTGGCGGAGGAGGGATACAGCGTACGTGCCAGGCTGCAGCAATTTTCTCAGAAGGGGGAATTTCTCGAAAAGATCGAGCTGAGCCCCAAAGTTATGGGCGAGAAGGGCATCTACAAACCCTCTTGCGTCGTCGTTACCGATACGGGCAAAGTCATCGTTGCCGGGCTTACGGAGATCAGCGACGGAGAGGGCCGGATTCTCGTCTTCGCCCCCTCCGGGGAGCTTCTCTCCTCCTGGGAGCCCGGAGATGTCGAAGGCATGACTCCCCTTCCGGGAGAACGGTTGGTGCTGGTTCGGGAGAACCCCGAAAACGACCATAACGTTATCTTCTGCGTGTACGACCTGGAGGGAAAGGAGCTTGCCCAGTGGCCCTTCTACGGCAGTACCTTCGCTCCCTCTCCCGGGGATGAGGAGATCTATTTCGATGTCGAAGCTCTGGCCTCGGACGGAGCGGGAAATATCTACGTTTACGACGATTCCGAGGAAGCCCTGTGGATATACGACGAAAAAGGCGTATTTCTCCAGGCTTTTCCTCTGGCGGATTTGGGCATTTTTGAAAATATGACCGTCTCCCCCGGAGGAGATGTGGTGGTGCACGATCGCCCGAGCAGCTATTCTCCGGGAGAGCCCTCGCTGCACCTTTTTGCGAACACCCTTGTCGAAATTTCCCCGAAGCCTTCACAGCCCGGGCCGGAGATCCCTGCGGAACTTCCGGAAGAGATTTCTCCTTCCCCGAAAGAATCCGAATCCCGAGAGGATGAAGACGCCCTGAGAGCGGAGCTCGAGCGGCTCAAAAAGGCTCTCGCTCTTCGGGAAGAGGCTCTCTCCCTCGAAAAAGCCGGGAATCTTGCGGGGGCCGCCGCGAAATACCGGGAAAGCCTTCCCCTCCACTCGGATCCTGCGGTGGAAGCCTATGCGGCGGAGCTGGAACGGCGACAGGAGGCGCTGGAAGCAACTCCGGAGCCCCTTCAGGATGCGGGAGTACAAGAAGCTCCGAAGAAGGAGCCCGCAATTTCTCAAAGCCCTCAGCTTCCGGGAGTACCCGCCCTTCCGGATATTGCCGAAGGAACGAAGGAAATGGATACACAACCTTCCCCCGCGCCTCCGGAGCCCCCGGCTATCTCCCTGGGTTCTCCTCTTTACGACGAAGCGGAGCGGCTCGAGAAGGAGGGGCGGCGTTACGAGGCTTTGCTCAAATACAAAGAGGCTCTTCAGACGGAGCCGGATCCTGAAATGCAGGCCCATGCCCGGAATCTGGAGAACACTCTCCGCCGGGAGGCCCGGGAGATGGTGGCCCAGGCGGTGGCGGTGCAGAACCAGGGAAAGTATCAGGAGGCCCTGGAGCTCTACCGCAAGAGCCTTGACGTTTTTTACCTGAAACAGGTGGAGGAATACGCAAACCGACTGGAGGTCCTGCTGGACCAGGGAACCCAATCCCGGGATACCCGGGCAAAGGCGGAAGCCCTCTGGCGGGAGGGAGCGGAGCTTCAGAAAAAATGGCGCTATCAGGAGGCCCTGAAAAAATACAAGGAAGGACTCGCTCTTTCGCCGGATCCGAAAATGGAGGAGCACGTGCGGAAGCTGGAGGCCTTTCTGGAGGGGCAGAAATAAAAGAGCTCCTCTT
>DAIPKP010000209.1:0-1899 GCA_036769705.1 Synergistaceae bacterium | reverse complement strand
TTGGGTATGATCCCGGTTTTGGTAGGGGCGGGGCCCTGTCCCCGCCCTGATATGCTCCCCCGCATAACCTTTTAGGGATCGTAACTGACGTACCAGTAATAAAGCCAAAGCTGATACAATGGGAGCATCTCATGCAAAGAGGTGAACCTGCCATGGCCGTATATGCGATTTGGAACAATAAAGGCGGAGTTGGCAAAAGCTATCTTACGTTTCAGCTGGCTTCGGAGTATGCTGGAGTGCACCCTGAAAAAAAAGTGCTTGTCCTTGACCTCTGCCCTCAGGCTAACGCTTCGTCCATCTTTCTCGGAGGTATGCCTTTTGGGGAAAATCGGCTGACGGATATTCATCGTGCGAAGCCGAGAAAAACTATCTCTGGGTATGTGGAGGAACGGATCAAAAGCCCCTATGTGTCTCCTCATTGTGGTGGAGAGTATATAACCCAGATTGCATTGCATAACGAAAGGATCCCCGAAAATATCTACATGGTTTTGGGGGATGAACAGCTTGAAATGCAGTCTTCGAGAGTTTCTGGGGCGGCTTTTCCCGGCCCTCAGGATGCTTGGAGAATTGTGCATCTCTGGATTCGTGATCTTATTGATGATATCCTGCAGTATTCCTGGAATAACGGAGATTCCTGTGTTTTTATCGATTGCAACCCCAGCTTTTCCATCTATACGGAGTTGGCCCTTGCCGCCGCTGATAGACTCCTCATACCTTTTTCTGCTGACGGTTCTTCGAAACGTGCGGTGAAGGCGGTTCTTTCCCTGGTGTATGGAGTGAAAAGAGAGCTTGGAGATGCACAGTCGGAATTCTTTTTAAATTCCAAGAGATACCGTATGGAGCTTCCTAAGATATACATGTATATCGGTAACCGACTGACCCAGATGAACAAATCCTCTGCTTCGGCCTTCAAAACCGTGGTAAACGAGATCGGGGAGGAGATTTGGAGTGTTTGGCGTTCTTCTCCTCAGCTTTTTTGCGTTCACCCAGATTCTTCTCCCACTCCGACATCCCAGAAGACTTTTCGAGACATGTTTCAATATGAAGTCAACGATGCAAACACCGCTTCGGTGGTTTCCGGGGCTCTTGGTATTCCCATAGCTTCTTTAACTGCAGGCCCAAAGGAGATTGCAGGGAAGTCAATTATAGTCAACCAATCCCAGTTGGATAAACAGGTTCCCAACATTCGGCAGCTTGTGCGCAATATCGAATGAGGCGGACGAATAAGGGTGCAATTTGCTCGAAATGTAAGAGCAAAGATGTTTGGTAGAGCGGAAGGTTCCGGGCGATTTTGGGAAGATCTTGGAAGATTTCAGAAGCTTCCTGAGAATTTCTCTGGACCCTCTGGTTTTTCCTGGCTTCCCACAGATTTTCACAGATTTCCAAAGGAGCACCTTTTCATGATCTTCCGAAAACACAAGATCCTTAAAGAAAAATTCGGCTTCCATTCCTTTCGGGAGGGGCAGGCGGAGGTTATGGATGCCCTGCTTACGGGGCGGGATGCCCTGGCGGTGATGCCCACGGGGTCCGGAAAATCCCTCTGTTTTCAGATTCCCGCCCTCCTTTTCGGAGGGCTTTCCCTGGTAATCTCCCCTCTCATTTCCCTTATGAAAGATCAGGTAAGCGCTCTTCGGGCTGCGGGAATTTCCGCAGCCTTTCTTAACAGCGCCCTCGCGCCCTCCCAGATGTTCCGGGTACTGGAGAGCGCCTGCCGGGGAAAGTATTCCCTGCTCTACGTGGCTCCCGAGCGTCTGGATACCGAAGCCTTTCAGAGGCTCGCCGCCCAGGTTCCCATCCCCTTCGTGGCGGTGGATGAGGCGCACTGCGTCTCCCAATGGGGGCAGGATTTCCGCCCCAGTTATCTGCGGATAGAATCCTTTCTCCGCTCCCTTCCCTCCC
>DAIPKP010000089.1:6706-9716 GCA_036769705.1 Synergistaceae bacterium | reverse complement strand
GTGGGACTTCTCATGGCGGGAGTTCGGAGGGGGGAATCCCGATGAAGAGCAAAAACAATATCCTTTTTCTGTCCCTTTCGGCGGTCTTTCTGGGACTTCTGGCGGGAGCTCTGCTCATGCTGGCCATAGGAAGCGATCCTTTGGAGGGATACACCTTCCTCTTCAAGGGAGGGCTCATGAACATCGAGCGCATCGGCAATACCCTGGCCACCGCCATCACGCTTATCCTCACGGGACTTTCCGTGGCCTTCGCCTTCAAGACCGGACTTTTCAACATCGGTGCGGCGGGACAGATGCTCATAGGAGGCCTCTGCTCCACCGCCATGGCCCTTCTGGTTCCCGCTCCCCGGCCTCTGCTCCTTACCCTGACCATTCTGGGAGGCTTTTTCGGCGGCGCCCTCTGGGGCTTTCTGCCGGGATACCTCAAGGCCCGGTTCAACGTGCACGAGGTGGTGGCCACCATCATGATGAACTGGATCGCCTACTGGGTGGTGTACTACACCGTCCCCGCCTGGCTCAAGGGAGCCTACCTGGAGACGGAATCCCGGCTCATTCCCGAGGCGGCCTCTCTCAAAACTCCCTGGCTGGACGCTCTTTTCGAGGGCTCCTATCTCAATCTCGGCATCTTTGTCGCTCTCTTCGCGGTGATCGTCATCTCGGTGATTCTCAAGAAATCCACCCTGGGCTACGAGCTTCAGGCGGTGGGATTCAACCGGGACGCCGCGGAATATGCGGGCATCCGGGTGGAGCGAAACGTGATCCTCTCCATGATGATCGCGGGAGGCCTGGCAGGCCTGGCGGGAACCACCTTCTATACGGGATACGCCTCGAACATGCAGATCGGCATTCTCCCCAACCAGGGTTTCGACGGCATCGCGGTGGCCCTGCTGGGAGCCACGGAACCCTGGGGGGTTTTCGCCTCCGCCCTCTTCTTCGGCCTGCTTCACTCGGGAAAGGGCTTCATGAACGCCATGACCAGCATTCCCCCGGAAATTTCGGATACCATTATCGCCACCATCATCTACTTCACCGCCACCAGCGTTCTTCTGGGACGGGTATGGAGCGGCTGGAAGCGCCGCAGAAGAAAAACAGGCACCTCCGCCCATGATGAAAAGAATATTACCGAAAAGGAGGGAGTCTGATATGGAAATCTGGAACATTCTCGTACAGATTTTTCCCTATGCCGTGGCCCTTACGATTCCTCTTCTCATCACCTCCCTGGGAGGGCTTTTCAGCGAACGCAGCGGCGTGGTGAACATCGGCCTGGAGGGGCTCATGGTAATGGGCTTCTTCGCCGCCGCCATCACCGTGCAGAGCCTGGAAAACCTTCTCCCCGCCGGGGCCATTCCCCTGGGACTTCTTGCGGCGGCAGGTGCGGGAATGCTTTTCTCCCTGCTTCACGCCTTCGCCTCCATCAACCTGAATGCGGACCAGATTATCAGCGGCACCGCCATCAATATGATGGCCACCGCCCTTACGGTCTATCTCGCCCGAACCATCACCGGAAGCGGCAACATCCGCATCCGCAGCGGCATTCTGCGCCAGGATATTCCGGGGCTGGCGGATCTTCCCGGTATCGGCCCCCTGTTCTTTACCCAGACCTACTGGACCACCTGGGTGGTGCTTCTGCTCCTGGGAATCTCCTGGTTTCTGCTCTACAAGACCTCCTTCGGCCTCCGCCTCCGGGCCTGCGGAGAGCATCCCTCCTCGGCGGCCTCCGCGGGAATCAACGTCTACCGCATGCGCTATCTGGGAGTGATGATCTCCGGAGCCTTCGCGGGGCTGGGAGGAGGCATCATTCTGGTAACCTACTCGGGAGAATTCAACGGCACCGTGGCGGGGCTGGGCTTTCTCGCCCTGGCGGCGCTCATTTTCGGCCAGTGGAAACCCCTGGGGGTGCTGGGAGCCACGCTCTTCTTCGGCTTCGCCACCACCGTGGCCAACGTCTCCCAGGTGATTCCCCAGCTCGCGGTGATTCCTCCTCTGCTCCTCAAGAGCTTTCCCTATATCGTCACCCTGATAGCCCTGGTGCTCTTCTCCAAGACCTCCCAGGCTCCCAAGGCGGCGGGACAGCCCTACTATCCCGGGCAGGGGTAGGAACGGCGGAGAAACGAAACAAGAAAAGAAGGGTATCCGGTCATTTCTCCCGGATACCCTTCTTGATTTCGCCCTTTGCGGCAAAGCTCGGGGACGAAACAATCAGTCTTTGCTTTGAATGGACCTCAGGATGGCGTTGGTTTCGGGATGCTCTCCCGAAACGGAGATCATGCAGAACTCCGAACCATCGTCACTCTTCCCGAGCATTACCCGGGTGGATACGGTCTGGTTCCCCTCTGTGGTACGGTAGGTGAAGCTGTAGAGTCCATCCTCCTCCACGGGAGAGGTTCCGCCGGTTTTTTCGGCGAAAAACGCCGCGGTATTCTCCAGGGTATCTCTGGGCGAAAGAACCCTCACGGTAATCCTGGCAGTACGGTTATTATCCGTAAGAGTGATAATCCCCTCCTCCTCGGAGGCCAACCACGTCTCGGGAACATCGATACAAAAGCGGGTAAACTCCCTTTCTCCCGCATGGGCCGTCCCCGATAATAATATGGGCAGTGCCATCAGGAATAGTGCGATTCCCAACCTTCTCCACAGACTCCATGCTTTTTCGCACATCACCGTTTCTCCTCCGACTTTTGCATTCTTATCAAACCCTACAAAATCCCGCTATTCCTGGATTTTTGCAAAGATTTCCTCGTATAAAAGGGGATCCACGTTCAAGACCAGGCATGCGGTGTGCCAGATGCTGCGATCCTTCCGCCAGTCGTAGAAGTTGTTCATCTGCTGGGCGAAACTTTCCGGAGTCCAGGAGGAGAGGTCGTATCCCAGGGCCTGGAGAAAATCCAGAAGAAATCCCCCCATCTCGATCCGCTCTTCGTCGGTGGTATCCCCGTACCATTCGGGCTCTCCGGAATGTATCAACCAGGCGAACTGCTCCGGATACTCTCCGAGAAGTTCCGCGATCTTC
>DAIPKP010000089.1:0-6606 GCA_036769705.1 Synergistaceae bacterium | reverse complement strand
CCGAGGATTGGAGCTTTCCCGGTCGATTTTCCACCAGAGATCGTACTCTCCCATTTCGTAGATTTCCCAGGAAATGCCCTGGTAGTTTTCCTGAGCGTAGGCTATGGCGATGCATGCCCCGCCGTCGCTTTCGAAAGCCACCGAGGCCGCCGGAGAAAGCCCCCCAAGAACCAGGCAGATGAAGAGTGCCATGAGAATACGTTTTTTTATGTAATACATGTTTTTTCTCGTCCTCCTCGTAAAGCTACCGGAATTCGGTGCTCATACGCACCAGAACGTAGGTCTGCTTGGCGTTCCACTGGGCTTCCTTGACGGTGGCCCGGAAATCCCCGAGAATCTCTTGGGGATCGTCGGCGTTGTAAATTTCTCCCGAAAGCTCCCAAAGGCCCTTTTCGGGATTCGAGGCCTCTTCGATCCGGGCGTACCAGGCCGCTTCTCCGTCGGCACCCCAAAAATAGAAGTACCCCTCTTCATAGAGATAGGGAGGGTCCGACTGATCCACGGATTTGTTCGCCTCGATCTTGAGGCCGAAGTATTTGAGCACCGACTCCTCCACCCATTTCGCCTCGATGCGAAGATCTCCCTTTTCCCGGGCCTTTTCCGGAACGTTCTCGATGCGGCTTTTGAAGTTGTTGATATAGTTGTGCCAGACTCCGAACCGAACGAGATCCGGATAGCTTTCGGGCCGTGTCATCTCCTCGGTGCTCAGCTCCAGAAAACCAAGCTCGGTGAAGTTGCTCAGAAAGATCCCCATGGCCTTGAGCTGTTTTTCGCTCGGGGCTCCCCAGGCAGTTCCCCCCCAAAGCGATGCCATGAGGAGGACTATTCCAAGGCCGCTCTTCATCATATTCTTCGTCTTTATCATGATTTTTTCCCTTTCTTCTAGCCCGCTGCAGGAATGGGAACGGAAAGCTCCCGGTCTTCGATGGCGTTTTCGTCGTTCCAGCCCTCCACATTTTCCACGGAACGTTCCAAAATCCAAATCTCATCTTTCTCGGCATCCACGCTAATGTACATATAATCCTTGGTCTCCGTGGCTTCCATCACGGGAAAGAGCTCCTCCATGAGAGTATCGTAGAGCATAACCGAAAGCCAGCCTTCCTGCTGATCCATGGCATCCCCCCGCCGCCCCTTCGCAGCGTCGTCCAGCGAAAAGACAAACCGGGCAAAGTCGATCCACTCCACAAACCCTATGGCCTGGAAGGAATTTTTTTTCTGCAGATCTTCGAAGGCATACAGAGATATTTCCTGGGAAACACTCGTACCGCAGCTCAGGAGAAACCGCTCTCCGTCGGGGCTGAAGAGAACACTGCAGTAGGCCGCTCCTTCGAAGGGAAGAAAACCCCGGGGATTTTCCCCCTCGTCGAAGAAATAGATGCCTTTTTCCGATCCTTCCATGGCTTCGGATAACTCCGGATCCACCACCACCCAGAAGAAAAGGCCCCGCTCCGTGGCACACTGCCCGGGGAACTCCTCTTCCAGAAGTTCTCTGTTTCCGTCGGAATACACTCTGTAAACTTTTTCGTCCTCGAGCATATACGCTTCCTGACCCGCAAAGGCTCCGGACCCGGTCAACACAAGCATGCCGAAAAGACACCACCCCAAAGCCAAACCGATTTTTTTCCTTGTCATGACTGGTCACTCCTGTCTGCAATATGAGAATGTTTTTTCATTCCGTCTCCGCATCATTTCCTCCGGAGTACCAGGAAATTGCCACATTCTCCAAAGGAAAACGAAGCTCCTCCCGGGGGGGCGAAGTCGTGAGAACCAGAGTTTCTTCCGCAGAAAACCGAATTTCCTCTATCCGCTTGGGAAGATCCGAAGAGAGCGCGAGAAAACCCGAGAAATCCCCGTCATCATCGAAAAAGCAGATTCCCGGAAGTTCCTCTTTCACCGCATCGCCGGAAGTGATGGCAGCCCAGGAGTAAAACTTTGGAGAGGCCTCCTCCACCCCCTGGAGCATTGCATTCTTTACGGGGGAACGCTGCAAGATTCCCTGAACGCGCCACACCTGGCTTCCCTCGCGAAGGGCGTAGAAGAAACCCGATTCGGGAATCCGAGGCTGCCAGAGCCACCATAAACAGGCCCATATCAGAAGAAAAGCTCCTCCTCCGGCAATCCCCATGCGACGCCTTCTTTCCGGTCTTTTTTTCCTCATTCTTTCTCCTTACTTTACGTTAAGTTCCCAAGAGCCCCCGGTTACGTTCTGGCTGCAGTTGAAGTAAACCGAACGGTATTTCTTTCCATCGGGGCATCCGTCATGTTCGTAGTATTTGAAGGCATTGTTGATTACATCCCATCGCGCCCAACCCTCGCTGCGCCCGTGTACCACCTTGCCGCCGGATTCGATGTAGTAGTAAATCCTTTTGTTGGGATCGTGGGGCACCTGGATGGTGCGTTCATCCAGGGGATCCACCCCCCACCACCCCTGACAGCACCAGGAACTTTGGTTGAGGTCGTAATAAATCAGGGAGGCGGTGATCTTCTGATCCCTGTGATTATCCAGGATAACCTTGACGGCTTCCGCCTGGGGAAGCCGCGTGAAGAGGCTCAGTCCCAGAATCAGAAGAGCCAGCCACAAAGTCGATACTTTTTTCATGTTCTTTTCTGCCATGTTCATCCTCCTCTTACGTAAATATCCTCCGAAACTCTTGTTTATCCGCCGTCGAAATCCACGAAAACCGCATCCATGAGCTCGCGCACGGTAATGGTCACTCTGCCGTTTCCCCAGGAGATTAAGTTCCCGTCGGTGCTCACCGAGTTAAAGAGTGCCGAATCCCGCAGATCCGCATATCGGGCGGTCTCCAATTTCCGACTCATCTCCACCACCAGAACGCTTCCCGTTCCCATTTCCACGAAGAGGCGCCAGTCTTTCAGTGGCATGATTGTTCTGATGAAAGGCATCTTTCGCCACTTCCTCCCCTATTTACGATGGCACTACTTTCTTTTCTCTCCGGTCAAAAGACCCGCTTACCCAGAGAAACTTTTTCCCCGAAGCAAACCCGGAACGTTCCCTGATCCCCCCCTTTATTCAGATAGAGCATGGATCCGTCGTAGGAGACTTCGAAGCAAACCATCTCTCCGTTTTCCAGCTCCGCGAGCCATGCGGTTACACCCTTGTTCTCCGTGAGGGCTTCTCCGTGGTATACCGGATCTCCGGAGATTTTCGTACCGAGAATCTGCTCCGAGGCGGCTTCCATGCGACGATGGTCCTCTTCACGAAGCCCCGACTTCCCCTGAAGGTATAGTTCCAGTTCCTCTTCCGAGAAAGAGCGTTCGAACTCCGTTTCCAGGGTTCCGTCATCCTTGAGACGTTCCTCGGTTATTACGAAGCGTCCCAGATCCTCTTCATAGGCCTGGGTTTTTCGCCAAAGCAAAGTAAGCCCTCCCTCACGCCAGGCGTAAAGGGTTTCCACATTGTCCGTAGCGCTGCCGTGGTAAAAGCCGGAAATTTCCTTCGTATCCTCGCGGAATCGAGGACTCGCGATCTCCTCCAGGGCTTCGTTTTTTTCGAAGAGGCTCTTTTCCGGATTCCAGAGATAGCATGCATAGTAAGCGTTTACGGAGCCCAAACTTTCAAGAATCTGAAGATCCGGGAATCCGTCGAAATTCATATCCACGAGAGATACGAGCTCCATGGACATTTCCTCCGCCATCCTTACAGCATCTTCATCGCAGGGAATGCGTTGCACCATCTTTGCACCTTCCGCAACCTGCACCTCTCCCTCCACCAAGGTCAGCGTCAGGGAAGGAAATCCTTCGGCTACTTCGAAAGTTACGGGTTCCATCACTCCCGATATGCCTGGCGAGGTCCATATCACCGCCACGAGACAGGCCATGAAAATTTTTCCGAACAGTTTCATGTTCTTTTTCAGCCCCTTTCTTCATTTTCCCAGCTCCATAGAGGGAAAACCCAACGAAGTACCTTCTTCCGGGTTGCCCGCAAAAGGCAGAGCCCCCTATCCTGTACAGGATAGGGGGCTCTGCCTTTTGCGGGTACCCTCGTTTCGGGTAGTTTTATGAGCGGCCTTTCGAAAGAGCCTTTTTGATTTCCCGGCGAGAACGGATTCCGAGCTTCTGAAAAATGGATTTCAAATAAAACTTGACGGTGTTTTCCGAGAGAAAAAGCTCCGCCCCGATCTCCCGGTTGATTTTTCCTTCCGCCACGAGCAGGGCTACCTCGTATTCCCGGGGCGTGAGCCCTTCCGGAAGATGTTCTTCGTAAAGGCTTTGAAGAATGCTCTCTCTCCCTCGTTCATAGCGCTTTCTCAGCTCCGACAGCTTCTGCCACTCTCCGGGCCATTGTTCGAAAAGAACCTTTTTCAGGGAGGCTCCCAGAAGATCCGTATTTTCCGCGAAGGGAAGAAGCAATCCATCGGGCAGTGCCAGATCCAAAGCCTCCTTTAAGGCGTGAGCTCCCTCGGCATTTCTTCCCAGGCGGAACCGGGCGACGGAGATGTACAGGCGCACGTAGATCTCCGCCAGCAGATTCCGATGTTTTCCGCTGAAGGCGAGAAATTCCTGGGCCCGCAGAAGCAGCTCCCGTTCCCTCCCCGTAAGCAGCAGAAGGCGCCCGTAGATCATACAGGCAAAGGGAACCGCCGGGGATAGGGTTTTCAGGAAGTTGCCATCCCGGATCCATGGGGGAACATCCTCGGGGCGGTTCAGCAATATGGCGGTAAAACCCCCAGCCATGTCGGCGATACGTCTCGAGAGGGCATAGACGGAATTATGAGCACACTCGTTCAGAAGAGATGCGCTCTCCTGAAATCCCGCCGGGTCTCCCCGGAGCAAGGCCACGCGCTGCAGCAGAAAGGCGGTACAGATATAGAGGCTGTCCTGATTCCAGCGCCGGGTTATCTCCAGGGCCTTGAGAGCCAGGACTTCCGCTTCATCGAGAAAGCCCCGGTGCAGCAAAACCTCCGCACGAAAAAGCACATCCGCTCCGCTGCCGTTTCCCGAGGTCAGCGTATTGTAACGGGGAAGCCAGTAATCCATCTGCTCCATCTCCGTATCCAGCTTACCGCATTCGTTGAAGTACATGCCCACTATCGAGGGCCAGCCGAAGGTCCAGGGAGAATCCGGCCGAAAAAGGCGGCTTTCGTTTCCCAGAAGCTCGTAGGCCCGCTGATGCATCTCCCCCATTTTTTCGATGTCGTTGTAAAAACCGAAGGAGGTGGCCAGATAGAGTTCTCCCAAAAGGGAGCGTCGGTGATCTTCCTCCATTTCACAGGTTTCGAGAAGCTCCTTCATTTCGGCGCAGAGCCTTCCGTAGAGTTCCATATCCCCCAGAGTAAAGGCTTCAAACGCCATGGATATCAGAGTAAAGGCATGATTCCGGCGCAGCTCGGGGGTAGCGTTTTTTACGATATTTCGCAGAATGTCCAGCATTTCCTCCCGGCTGGAGTCGAGAATGGCCCGGGAAAGATCCACACAACGCAAATCCAGAGAGAGTATGGCGGAGTAATCCTCCAGAGAATAGAAAAAGTTCAGGGCCTGGGTCTTTTCGCCCTGCCGGGCGCACCATTTTCCGGCCCGGCGGAGGATTTCCCGGCGCAGGGATTCCGGCTCGTCCAGCAGGGCCAGACGTACGAAATCCAGCAGAATGGCATGGGGAAAATAGCGGCGGCTTTCCAAATCGTAACGAAGAAACATCCAGCGATTCAGAGCTTCCTCCAGGGGTTCCGACAAGGTTTCCATGCTTAGCAGAAAACATATCTGGGGCACCGTAAAATTATCGAAGGGGGAGAGGTAAAAGAGTACCTGCCGCTCTTCCCGGGAAAGCCCTTGCCAGAGCAGTTCGTTCACGAGTTCGTAAATGCTGGATCTTCTTTCGAGAGATCCCGTGCGGATAAAACCGATCAGCTGCAGGTACAGGGCGGCGATCCACCCTTCGGAGTAGCGGTGGAGATTTCGCATCTGCTCCTTCTCCAGCTCCACGCCCGCCATACGGTAATATTCTCCGATTTCCTCCTCCCCCAGACAGAGATCCTCGTTCTCGATCCGGAGAACCTCCGCATTGCTCAGCACCACCAGCCCCCGGGAGGAAAGCTGCCGGGTAAGAATAAGAATGCGGAGCCCCTTGCCGCCGTGATCCACCAGAGCCCTCCACACGGCTCCGGGAAGGTTCTTCTGCAGGAACTGAAAATTATCGCACACGAGATAGGTTTCTACGTCGCAGCGCAGCTCTCTCAAGGCCTGAGCAATTTCTCCCTGATTCTCCTCCACGGGCAATCCCAGTCGCAGCAAACGGGATCCTCCGGAAGGGTCGATCTCGGTCAGAACCCGGCAGAACCGCATCCACCCCGAGGTTTGAGGCTCTTCGCTGGCCACGAACCACCGCACCGAGGCCTTTTTCATTTCCGAATTTTCGAAAAAATCCCGCACCGCCGTGGTTTTTCCCGCTCCCGAGGGAGCTTCTATAAAGGTGGTACGAAACTGCCGGATCTGCTCCAGTCTTTTTTTCAAGCGACTCGAATAATAGTGAATTTGAGGACGGTATTCCTGTGCTCTGGCCTGCAACATCATCCCTCCTTGAGGATGAGAGCCTCCCAGCACCGCATCCGCATCGGAACAGCGGAGCACGGCGCTCCCTATCAAACCTTT
>DAIPKP010000088.1:0-9879 GCA_036769705.1 Synergistaceae bacterium | reverse complement strand
CTGGCGGTGGCTCTCTTAACCCCCCGGAGCACCAGAAGGGCGAGCTGTTCCGCATCTTCCCGATTATCGCAGAAGTGCCAGGAGGAATATTTTTTTTCGGTATTCTCCGGAGTTTCCCCCAAAACGGTAAGGTAATCCCGCCAGAGAGCACCCACGGAAGCATGTTCTTTCATGAAAGACATCTCCTTTCAAAGAATTTCCTTTTTTTCGTATTCTATGACAAAATCGGCATGTTCCGAGAAGCTTTTCGAAGAACTCACAGCAGCACGTCCTTTTACGGAGGAAGGAGAAAAACCTATGTATTCCATAGATACCGCAACTCTGGAAGAGGTGGAGCTCGCCGTGGCATGGGCCGCCCGGGAAGGATGGAACCCGGGGTTTTCCGATGCCCGGGCCTTTTACGCCCAGGATCCCGGAGGTTTTTTTATGGGAAAACTCCGGGGGGAGCCCCTGGGATGCATTTCCTGCGTGAAATATCCTTGGAACTTCGCTTTTATCGGTTTTTACATCGTTCGACCGGAATGCCGGAGAAAGGGATACGGGCTTCGGCTCTGGAAGCATGCCCTGGAATACGGCTCCGGCTGTTCCCTGGGACTGGACGGTGTCCCCGCCCAGCAGGAAAATTATGCCAAATCCGGATTCCAGCTGGCCTACCGCAATATCCGTTACGAATATACCGCCTCCGGAGAAGGAGAAGAAATTCCGGAGATACCGGAGACTCTCGTCTCTCCGCAAAACCTTCCTCTCAAAGACCTAGTGGCCTTCGACGCTCTTCATTTCGGGGGACCTCGCCGGGAGTTTCTGCAAAAGTGGCTTACCCTGGAAAACAGCCGTTCCCTGGCAGCCCTGGAAAACGGAGAGATCCGGGGCCTCGCCACTCTGCGGCAATGCCAACGGGGATATAAAATCGGTCCTCTCTTCGCGGCAAACCCCCTTCTGGGGGAAGCTCTTTTTCTGGAAATTCTCCGGGAGATCCCCCGGGAAACTCCGGTTTACCTCGACGTTCCCGAACCGAACGAACACGCCCTGGCTCTGGCGGAAAAGTACCGGATGATTCCGGTTTTCGGCACCGCCCGGATGTACCGAGGAACTCCTCCTTCGGTGCCCCTGAAAAGAATTTTCGGGGTTACCACCTTCGAACTGGGGTAAAGCCGGAAATGGAGTCACCTCTGCTCTGCGGAGCTCCCCTTACACGATAGCGAAAAATCTTATTCTTTAGGAGGCACGACAATGAACTATGTCCGCATGGCAATCGAAAAAGAATCCCCCGAACAGTTCGGCTACGAAAAAATCAAAAACAATCTGACGGAAACTTCGGTCCGTGACCGCAACCTGAAGGATCTTGGAATCGTCCTCGATGACATGCTCCTTCCCTACGGCGACCACCTCGGGGATCTTCGCCTGAGAAAATTGATCGTAGAAGAGGCGGGCATGGCCGACCCGGATTGCGTCATCGTTACGGCGGGCGCAGCCACGGCACTTTTTCTTGTGGCCTCCTCCCTGCTTCAACCTGGGGATCACATGATCGTGGCAAGGCCGAACTACGGCACCAATATCGAAACACCCCGAGCCATCGGCGCGGATATCAGCTACCTGGACCAAACCTTCGAAGAGGGGTACAGAGTGGACATTCCCAAACTGGAGTCCCTGATTCGGCCCGACACCAAGTACATCTCCCTCACCAATCCCCACAATCCTACGGGAACCATGATGAGTCTGGCGGAACTGAAAGAGGTCATCGCCGTCGCCGAAAAACACGACACCTGGCTACTCATCGACGAGACCTACCGCGATATGTTCAAGGGAGAGGTTTTACCCGTTGCGGCTTCCCTGAGCACGAAAGTCCTTTCCGTCGCGTCTCTTTCGAAAACCTACGGCATTCCCGGAATCCGGATCGGCTGGATTCTCTGTCAGGACAAGAAGATGATGGATCTCCTGCTCTGCGCCAAAGAACAGGTCTGTATCGGCGGAAGCGTGGTGGACGAATACATCGGCTACGTAGCTCTCTCCCAAAAGAAAGAATGGATTCCCGAGAACGACGCTCTTATCGCTCGACGCTTCGCCATGGTAAAGGAATGGGTAGAGAAGGAAGAGTTCATCGAGTGGGTGGAGCCCAAAGCTGCCTGTACCTGCTTTCCGCGCATCAAGAAATCCGTACATATCGACATCGATACATTCTATCAAATTCTGAACGAAAAATACGGCACCTATGTCGGTCCCGGCCACTGGTTCGAACAGGATCGGCGCCATATGCGCATCGGTTACGCATGGCCCCTGGATGAGGAGCTCAAGAAAGGACTTGCCGGAATTTCAGCCGCCATCAGAGAGGCCATGAGATAAGTTCAGAGATGGAAAGGCGAAAAACCCTTCGCTCCCGGATAGCGCTCTTTGCAACAAACAAAAAATTCTTGAGGAAATAAACATAGAGATCGAGGTGATATGCATGAGCAAAAATATCAAATTCTGCATGGTGGGTTTTGGCAACGTGGGAGTTCGCTTCGCGGAGCTACTGCTCGAAAAGGAGACGCAACTTCAGGAAGAATATGGCTGCCGCGTTCAACTGACCGGTATCTGCACGAGATCCAAGGGAGCTCTTATCAATCACAACGGCATGGACATCGGAGAGATCCTCGAAATGAACAAAAAACTGAACCGCTTCGATCCCCAAAGCACGGATTTCGTCGCTTGCGATACCTCCGAGATGATTGCACGCTCCGGGGCGGATCTCATGATCGAACTGAGCACCATCTCCATCGAAGACGGCCAACCCGCAACGGGCTACATCGAACAAGCCCTTACGGCGGGTATGCATGTTATCACCGCCAACAAGGGCCCCGAGGCGTGGCACTTTCGAAAGCTTGCGGAACTAGCCACAAAAATGAACAGGCATTTTCTCTACGAAACCATCGTCATGGACGGAACGCCTATCTTCAATCTTGCCAAAGAGACGCTGCATGGCAACAAAATACTTGGCATCAAAGGCATTCTTAATTCGACCACCAACTTCATTCTCGAGAAGATGGAAAAAGGCATGAGCTACGAAGAGGCGGTTAAGGAAGCCCAACGCATTCAGGTTGCCGAAGCGGATCCGTCCATGGACGTGGATGGATGGGATGGGACAGCCAAGATATGCTCCCTGGCGAACATCCTCATGGATGCCGGAGTGAACCCCAAGATGGCAAAGGTTACGAGCATGGGGAATATCACTCCGGAGGAGATCCGAAGAGCTCTGGAAAGCAACCGGAAAATCAAATATCTCTGCATTGCCGAAAGGAACGAGGTCACCCGCCAGGTGGATATAATCGTGGAGCCCCGGCTCCTGGCTTTCGACGATCCCCTCAGCAACGTCAACGGCACCTCCTCGGCGATTACCTTCTATACCGATCTGGCCGGAGAAATCTCGATCATTCAAACCGATCCAGAAATTCTTCAAACCGCATACGGCGTTTACAGCGATCTGATCACTCTTATCAAATCCCTCGGCTAAACCCAAGGAGAGAGCGAAAATATGCCGGCATTGCGCAAGCTCTCATCGGTTTTTACTCCGGCATCCGTGATGCGTGTATTCGTCGATCTAAAAGAGAGCCATTCCTTGGATTCAAAGGTACCCTGGAGATGAGAAGGTCCGCCTCGATCGGAAAATATTCCGGCTGGGGCGGACCTTTATCCATACCGGGGATATTGATAACACGCCACCCCGGCACAGCCTTGGCTATTTCAAAAGCCGCACTCGCGGCGTATTTCGCCTTTGAAGACCTGAATGTGTATCTCCGGAGGAAAAGCGGAAAAACTATCTTCGGAAGAAGAGCAGAAGCGGAAGAAGCAAGAGGGAAAGGCTCAATCCCGAAACGTTTCCCAGGGTGCAGCTGCCTCCGGAACTCCCTCCGCTATAGGATACGAGAAAGGGCCCCGCTATGGAGTTGAAGAGAAGTTCTCCTTGCTCCAGGAATTCGAGAATGGCGTAGGCTCCGTTGCCGAAGTTGCGATTTCCGAAAATGGTGCGGTGCAGCGTGGTCCCGGTTTCCCAATCCAAGCCGGTCACTTCCCAGCCCGTGGCGGGGTAGTAGCCGTTCACCAAAGCCATGCCCGAGGACTGGCTGTGAATGGGCACCATGCTGGTGGAGGATATATCCGAACGGGCCCAGACCGAGGACCAGGCATCCGCCGAGGGGTTCCACTCGAAACGCTCCACCCCGTAGGAGGTGGCATAGGCGGGGCCCATGAGGGAGACCTGAAGAATTCTGTTGTTCCCCTGTAGAGCGGGATCCACGGTTTCGGGCAAATTGTTTACCACGAAGGCCCCGTATCCGGAAACTACCACGGATTGCTCCGACTGAATCCATTCCGGCAGAGGAGCGCTGAAGCCGCAAGTCACCTGAATCTGCCCCGCCACGCGCGGGGATGCGGTTCCGGGCTTCTGCACGAAACCTTCGGGAATGGCATCGCGCCAGAAGGCCACGAGTTTCATCCGCTTGGCTCCGTCGGTAATGACCACGAGCTTGTCTTCGCCACCGCCGAACCCCATGAGGGTAGGAGTGGATCCCGTGCCGTTATCGAACTTGATCATGGGAGGCAGCTCCGCCGCCGTATCGTAAGCACAGGCCCAGGCGCCGTCATTTTCGTTGTCCGATATGGCGGCACCCGTCCAGACGAGCTTGCGCATGAGAGCGTTGCTGGCGATGTAGATGCCGTTATTCTCGTCCACCGCTACGGAGTTGCACACCGCCTCATCTTCGCCGAAAGCATAGAAAACCGCGCTTTCCAGGTTCAAATCCCGGTCGATAATTCCCAATCCGTTGGTAAAGGCGATGACGATATGACCGTCGTAGGTCATGGAAAGCCCCGCAATGCGGACCCCTGCGGGGCTCTCTCCCTGGAGAGCCTCCGCGAGATTCGCTATGGTATACCGTACCTCGATACCCGCCGAAGGATTTGCGGCATTGACCAATCCAAAGGCGTAGAGGGCGGTGCCGTAGTTGGCGTACAACACGTTATCCCTATCCACCACGGAATAGGTTCCGTGTCCGAAACGGTTGCCGTAATTCTCTCCGAAAAGATTCGTCAGAAAGGCATCCATTTCGTTCACCGTCATTCCCACTGCGGAAGCTTCTCCGAAGGTCCGGAAATTCTCCTCCGGAATGGGAGCCAGAGCGTTATTCGTGGCATCCGCCAGAGCTTCAAAGGTAGCCAGAGTGATCCAGGCACCGTTTCCCTTGTATAGATACCGCACGTGATCGGTTGCCACGCCCCACATGTAATCTTCCTGCGTGGTAGCCAGAGTGATGATGTTCACCGGACCTCCGTAAGAAACGGGCCTTTTCGTAAGATCCACCGCATAGCTCCCCCGAGGAGGCCCATAGGGAGTGGAATCGCTCTGGGACGAATCAAAGTGGGTAATGCCATAGAGAGTCGAAGCGAGATAGGGGTTGGGAGCGGGCTCTCCCGCCAGAGCGGCTTCTTCCGCCCCGATAATTCCGGCGACAAACAGCGCTGCCAGAAAAAACACCGAAATACGCCGGAAAGATCCCTGCACTTCCCTTGAGAATCTTTTCTTCAAATCGTCATCTCCTAACAGAAAAAATATTTCGGGAAAGGGAAGGGAAGAAGATCGAAAATTCTGCGGAATGATCAATGTTGAAAAGATATCCCCGAGTGCACCCGGAATAACGCTTTTTCGGAATTCTCTCTCAAAACCCCGCCGCAGCTATGTAGAAGACGGCGCTGCCACCAACCGGAGGAGTTCCAATCACCAATCCCATGGGATCCGTGTCGTAGCCTCCCCAAATTTTTTCCATCTCTTCATCGCTAATTTCAGGGTTCTTTTCGAAGAACACCTGCTCCGCTTCCTTCTTCGTAAAGGTATAACCCAGCTCTTCCCTTACGTAGCGTTGGATCTTCTCTACGGTTCCCAGATTCTGGAGCTTTTGTTCAAGCTCTTCGTTCTCTTGCAGAAGCGCAGAAAAGGCCAGGGCATGTTCATAAGACATCGCTTTCCCTCCTCCAACACAGTCACATCATAAGATCAGCTAAAATCAGTCGTTTCGCACGCTACTTTCCTTGTTTTTTACCTCTTCTCAAGCTCCCGCCGCAGCGATGGCCAGGGCGATAAGTCCCATGCCGCCCCCAATACCGACACCGATGGCTATACCGTACGTCATGTCGTCCGACATGCCTCCTACCACGGCTTCCAGCTCCTCGTCGGTGATTTCAGGGTTTTTCTCGAAGATCGCCTGCTGCATCTCCTCCCGAGTGAAATCGTATCCAAGCTCCTCCTTTACGAATGCTTCCGCCTCGGGCATGGTACATCCCCGAAGGCGCTCCGCCAGAACTTCATCACCTTCCAAACGCTCCAAAAACGCTGCTGCGGATTCCTTGGACATAACAAATGCCTCCCATCGATATAAGATAAAAAACTTTCTCTGCAAACCATACACCCTGACACCGTGTCAAAGTCAAGGAGAAAAAAATCTCCTTTTCCACAAGAGAGAAAAGGAGATTTTTTTCGCTATTTCAGGGCCAGTTCGAAAATCGCCTGAACATCCTTCCGATAAAGGGGCTTGAGGCGGCCGTAGGTTGCATCCTCTTCCCGGCCGGCGAAGCAGTTCGCCACGATATTCGGTATATCCCCGGCTTTCACTCCGATGGCCTCGAGGGTTACGGGCTCTCCCAGTTCGAGAAAGGCCCTTTTGAGAGCTTCGATGCCTGCCATGCCCCGCCCCTCCTCGGTACCTTCCGTGATGCCGAAGATCTTTTCCGCAAACCGGGCAAAGAGATCCGGGTGCTCCGGACAGACGTACCGCATCCAGGCGGGCATAACGATAGCGAGCCCCGTGCCGTGAGCCACGTTGTAGAGGGCGCTCAAGGAGTGTTCCAGAGCGTGGCTCGCCCAATCCCCGTTGCTCTTTCCCGCCTTGGTGCTGTCGTTGAGTGCCAGGGTGGAGGCCCAGGCGAGCTCCGCCCGAGCTTCGTAATCTGTGGGATCTTTCATAAGGATCTTCCCGTTCCGGAGGGCACTTCGAACGAGGGATTCTCCGTACTCCTGCATGAGCTCCACTCCCCGGGTACCGTCGAAGTAGACCTCCAAAGTATGGGCGATGGTATCCACCACTCCCCGGGCGGTCTGCTCCGGAGGCAGGCTCTCCTGAAGTGAGGGATCCAGAATGGAGAGCACCGGATAGACCCGATCGTTATGAATGGCCCACTTGAGTTTCTCCTCTTCGTTGGTGATCACCGCGTTGCGGTTCATCTCGGTACCCGTGGCGGAGGTGGTGAGCACTCCGAAGATCGGAGGCGTTCCCTCGGGAACGGGCACTCGATCCCCGAAGAGATCCCAGACGTCTCCCGGAGCGTAGGCCACTCCCGCGGCGATGGCTTTGGCGGTGTCGTATACGCTCCCTCCTCCCACGGGAACCAGGGCTTCCAGGTTTTTTTCCCGGACCAAAGAGATGCCCTCCCGCACCGGCTTCAGCACGGGGTTGGCCTGAATACCTCCGAGCTCCTCCCAGGCAATATTTTTCGCCTTCAGGGAAGCGGTAACCTTCTCGTAGATCCCATTTTGAAAGATGGAGCCCTTGCCGTACACCAGAAGAACCCGGGATATTCCCCGCAGAGCGATTTGCTCTCCCAGAACTTCCGAAGTATCTTTGCCGAAAACGATTTTCGTGGGATTCCAGTAGGTAAAGTCGTTCATTCCTCTCTCGCAACCTCCTTATGTGATTGTACGCGTTCTGACGAGAATTCTACCTCATGCTGACCTATTCTCTCCATCTCTATCTCAAACGAGTATACACCGATCAAACGAAAACCCCCGGAAAAAATCAAGGGATTTTTTCCGGGGGGCTCGAAACGGGACGCTGTCTGGATTGCCGTGCACGGGTTTTCCGACGACAACGAATATGTGAATTTTCCGAGAATTTTTATTTAACGAAAAGCACCGTGAACCCTCCGGATTCCCCTTCTTCCCAGGAGCCCTTCCAACCTTTGGAAGTTCCGAAACGGAGAACGTTCTCCCGGGAAGTTACGGTATCCACGAGAATCTTTACCTCTTCATTCCCGGATGCTGCTCCAAGGGCCTTCTTCGTTTCCAACACCGGCTGAGGACACGAAAGCCCCCGGGCATCCACGATTTTTTGCTCGCTCATGAAAAATCCCTCCTAATCAAGTTTCTCCCGCATGAAAAAGCCCACGGCGAGACAGAAGACCAACCCCACCAAGGTGGCCTGAGGACCGAAGGGTCCGGGCCCCGCAGGGGAGCTTGCAAGCATGAAGTTGTGAGCGAATCCCGCTCCCACCAGCATGCCGAGAATGAAGATGGCGGAATCTCCGTCCCCTTCACCGCTCATGATAAATTGCCTACCGGGACATCCCCCCGCCAGGGTGAAGGCAAGCCCGGAGAGCACCATGCCCAGGAAGTTCCAGAGTTCGTTGGTATGGGCCACGGGCTGGTTTGCAAAACCCGGGTGGAACTGCCCGAGAGCGAGATTGACTCCGAAGGCGGCCACCACGAAGGCGAGAACTCCCCAGAAAAGATGGCCGTCCCGAAGCATGAGAAGATCCCGAAGGGATCCCACGGTGCAGAATCGGGTTTTCTGCCCAAGCCACCCCACGAGAAGTCCCACTCCGAGAGAGACGAGAATCGATGCGTGCATGGCTCCGGGCCCCTTGGCGGAGAAGAAGATGGGACCCGTGGGGTTTCCCGAAGCGTCTTTACCGAACTGGGGAGCCATAACGAGAAGAACCAGCAGGGCTACCGCCACGAGGGGAAAGACGTAGCCCCCCCAGATTTTGTTGGGAGTGCTGCGCCCCAGGGAAAAGCCCTTCCAGAGAAAGACGACGCCCAGGAGGATACCCACGATGAGCCCGGCGATACCGTACAGGGCGGTCCAGTCGCCTCCGCTGAGGCGCAGATAGGCCCGCCAGGGGCAGCCGAGAAAGACCAGGGCTCCCACCATGGCGAAGAAGCCGAGAAAGAAACGAAGAAGAGGAGATGAACCGGATCGGGGTCTAAATTCCCCCGTAAGAAATGCCGAAAGGAAGGATCCCAGGATGAAACCCGCGAGTTCCGGCCGGAGATACTGCACCACCGCTGCCCGGTGCAGCCCGAAGGCCCCCGCGATATCCCGGGTAAAACACGCCACGCAAATTCCCATGTTGCCCGGATTTCCGAGCTTCACCAGCAAAGCCGCCAGAGCACCGATGATGCCCCCTGCAAGCAGAGGGCCCCAATTGCCCACCAGCAACCTGTTTATTTTCTGCATAAACCTTTTCCACCTTTCCAAAGAGGGTAAGCATGCAACCCGTGCACGAAGATTGCAGGCATCACCGTTTTGGTTGTCTCATGCTTTTCCCCTCCCCTCTCGTGGAAATTGTGGATTTTCAGGATCCTTCGGCTCCGAAAGACTTTTTCCGGAGGTTTTCGAAGTTCCTGAAAAGACTATATCAGATATGATTTCTTTTCAAGAACTTTTTTCCCGGAAAAATCTTTCCGGGAAAACCGAAACGCTTGCACCATGTCATGCCCGGGCAATTTTTCCCGGTTTTTCGAACCCTATGCCAGAGCGAGCTCCAGAAGAGCCTGCACGTCCTCGGGATAAAGAGGTTTGAGCCTTCCGAAGGGTTCTTTTCTCTGGGCGAAACAGTTTTTTACGATCCCGGGAATGTCCTCTTTTCCCAATCCGAGATCGTTCAGAGCAACGGGCTCTCCCAGTTCGAGAAAAGCCTTTTTGAGAGCTTCGATACCCGCCATCCCCCGCTCCTCCTAGGTACCTTCGGAAATGCCGAACACCTTTTCCGCGAACCGGGCGAAGAGATCCGGGTGCTCCGGACAGACGTACCGCATCCAGGCGGGCATAACCACAGCCAATCCCGTAGCGTGAGGCA
>DAIPKP010000087.1:0-9925 GCA_036769705.1 Synergistaceae bacterium | reverse complement strand
CCGAAGCCACGTCCACCAACACCCGGAGGTTGGTCCATTTTTCGAACATTCGGGCCGCTGCAAGAGAGGCATAATAAGAGGTGCCACAAGCCACGATGTGAAGCTGGTCCCAGCTTTGTACGAGCTCCGGATCCCACTGAAGCTCGGGATCCAGAAAAACCCTCCCGTCACGAATGCGATCCTTCAGGGTCGCTCGAAGCACTCCTCCTTGTTCGAAAATTTCCTTAAGCATGAAATGGGGGTATCCGTCCTTTTCCACCATGGAGACATCCCATTCGATGGTGTGCATCTTTCGATGGACTTCCTTCCCCGAACTATCGTAGAGCGTGATGCCCTCCCGGCGTATGCACGCCATGTCCCCGTCTTCCATGTAAAAAACCTTCCGGGTATAGGGAAGAAGAGCTGGAACGTCGGAGGCACAGAAGGCCTCCTTTTCTCCCATGCCGAGTACCAAAGGAGAACCCCGGCGAACCGCATAGAGCGCCTCGGGGTTCTGGGCATCCAGCACCACCAGGGCATAGGATCCCACCAAATTTTCCTGCAAAAGCACCAAGGCTTCCTCCAGAGAGTTTTCCTCTTGCAGGAGATGTGAAAGAAGCTTGGCCACCACCTCCGTATCGGTTTCGGTGGCAAAGAGCATTCCCCGAGCCTGAAGTTTTTCCCGGAGGTCCATATAGTTTTCGATAATCCCGTTATGCACCAGGGTGATGCGCTTTTCCCCGTCCGTATGAGGATGGGCGTTGGCCTGGGTAACACCTCCGTGAGTAGCCCAGCGGGTATGCCCGATTCCCTGGCATCCCTGCAACTGCTCCTCCTTCACCCGGGCGGCAAGCTCCGCCACCTTCCCTACTTCCTTGAGGATACAAACCTCGTTTTCCCGACACACCGCAATTCCTGCGGAGTCGTATCCACGGTACTCCAAACGCTGCAACCCCTGAAGAATGACATCCACAGCATCACGATAACCAATGTACCCGACGATACCGCACATAGGCTTTTATATCCCCTTTCAAACGGTTCCACGAAAGAAGAGCAAAGAATTTGTCCTTCCGGTTACCCGGAAGTTTTGCCTTTGCCTTGACAGGGCCTCTTTCGAGCCCTCAGGAGCATCCGCCGATTTTTCGATTTTCTCCTGTCCTCGTCATCCCCGAAGGGATCAGGCGCTTAGCTTTCCACCGCCTTGCCGGAACTTTTGTTTTCCTCTTTCGCATTCCTCCCCTCTTCGAGAGCGATGGTTCGCACCATCTCCCGCATTTCCGGATCCTTGGAGGCCAGCCTAATCGTGGCTTCCAGCCAGCTTTCCTTGGTGCCGCAGTCGAGACGTTCTCCCCGATAGACCACGCCCCAGAGGGGTTCCCGGGCCATAAGCCCCCGGAGAGCATCCGTAAGCTGGTATTCTCCTCCCGCTCCGGGAGAAAGGGCGTGGAGCTCGTCGAAAATGCTCGGGGAAAGCACGTAACGCCCCATAATGGCAAGGTTGGAAGGGGCCTTGCCAGCTTCGGGTTTTTCCACCAAATCCGTAATTTTCCACACGCCTTCTTCCATCCGCTCTCCCGCCACGATACCGTACCGGGAGGTGTGTTCCGGAGCCACTTCCTCCAAGGCCACCACGGAACCTCCGAGGCGGGCCTGAATATCGATGAGCTGCTTGAGCACCGGAGGATCTCCCAACATGACATCATCCGGAAGCACCACGCCGAAGGGAGCGTTGCAACAGATGGCCTCTCCGCAGAGCACCGCATGTCCCAATCCAAGAGGCTCGTTCTGGCGCACGTAGGCAAACCGGGCCATCTGGGAGATGGTACGCACCATCTCGCAAAGATCTCCTTTTCCCCGGCTTTCCAGAAGCTCCTCGAGCTCCGGAGAGCGATCGAAATAATCCTCGATGGAGCGCTTTCCCCGGCCGGTGACGAAAACCACGTCGGAACAGCCGGACTGAACCGCTTCTTCCACTCCGTAGTGGATTACGGGACGATCCAGAAGAGGCATCATCTCCTTGGGAATTTCCTTGGTGGCCGGAAGAAAGCGGGTTCCCAGCCCCGCCACGGGAAACAGGCACGTGGTAACTTTGCGCAATAGAAACGCCTCCTTTTCTACAAAAACGGGTACCGGAGCACCCGAAAATCATGAACGGTGCTACTCTTTTTCTTGAACGCCTCCGGATGCGAGGAGACAGGCCTTCAGATCCTCCACCACCTGGGGAATGACCTCTTTATCCCGGCTCTCCACAAGAATGCGAATAAGGGGCTCCGTTCCGGAGGGGCGGATAAAAACCCTTCCGTGGGGAGCCAGGTTTTTTTCGTGCCGGAGCCTTTTTTCTTCGAGATCCCGGGATTGAAGAGCCCTTTCCTTATTCCGGACCCGCACGTTCTCGAGGTGCTGAGGATAACATCCGAAACGATCCACCAGGGTATCCAGATCCTCTCCCAGCTCCGCACAAGCCCGAAGGAAGAGAAATCCTCCCCGGGGGCCGTCTCCGGAAACGAAGTGAGGAAAAGCGATGATATGCCCGGACTGCTCTCCTCCGAGAAGAGCCCCGGTTTCTTTCATTTTTTCCAGTACGTACCGGTCTCCCACGGGACAACGATACAGAGGGATTCCCGATTCCTTCAGATGCTCCTCCAGAGCGAGATTGCTCATCACCGTGGCCACCACCCCCGCCCGGGAGGGATCTTTGCGGGCCATCCAACGCCCGAGGATCCAGAGCATGATGTCTCCGTTAATCTGACGTCCCCGGGAATCCACGAAAAGAACCCGGTCCGCATCGCCGTCGAAAGCCATGCCGCAGGCTCCGCCCACCTCCCGCACCTTTCGGGAGAGCGGAGCCATATCCATGACCCCTGCCTGGGAATTTATGTTCGTTCCCCGGGGATCGCTGCCGATGCAGAGAATATCCTTGCGCTCCGAGGCAGCGAGACCCAACTCCAGCAAAAGGCTGGCGGCTCCGTGGGCACAATCCACCACCAGGGGCTTTTCCAGGGGAGGAAGATCTCTCAGGCAGTTCTGAAAGGATTCAAAATAAGAGCTCTCCCGGAGTTCCAGGGCTTTCCGGGTACCTATGGCTTCCCGGCGCTCCAATAGAGAGGTTTTTCCCAGAATTTCCTCTTCCACCCGAAGTTCTTCTTCATCGCTCAGCTTCTCTCCCTTTCGGGAAAAAAGCTTGATACCGTTGTACTCCCAAGAGTTGTGAGAAGCGCTGATCATAATTCCTCCGGCACATTCCAGAGAGGGAATCATATGGCTTACTCCGGGAGTGGGAATCACCCCCAGGGAGAGAACCTCCGCCCCCGCGGACATGGCTCCCGCGGCACAGGCGGAAGCGATCATATCACTGGAGAGCCTGGTGTCCTTGCCGATACAAAGGGATAGTTTTTGTAAATCGGGAAATTTCTTCCGCAGAAAGGCCACGTATCCCTGGCCGAGACGCAAGGCAAACTCGGGAGTCATATTTCCGGTATTCGCTTCGTCCCGAACGCCGTCAGTACCGAAAAGTTCTCGTCTCTTTCCGGTGGCAGGAGGGGTTTTCATTATGTACATTCATCCCTTCATAAGAATCCGTCACGATCCTTGGTTCATGGTTTTTCTCGTTCTCTAGTCGTCGATTTTTGCGTATACCGTAGCATTTTCGGGAGCGGTTCCTATGACCCGAAGCTCCTTCGCTCCAAGGCTTACCCGGATGGGAACGCTGATCTTCCGGGATACGAGGTTGGTTACATCCACAAAGGCTTCCACCGAGGAAGAATCCAGGGAATCCAGCAGCATCACGGGGCCTTCGACATACACCGTAACGCTACGAGGAAACACCTCCCATTGAGGATAGATGCTCTTTCCCTTAACTTTGAGAGCTACCTCGGACAGCGTTTTTTCCCCTCTCCGGGGAATTATTTTAAGAGAAACCGAAACCTTCCGGGGATCCGCCACAAGCCCTTCAACGGGAGGGAGTACCAACTCCAGGCTCTGCGAAATCTCTCCGGCAACTCCAGAGACATCCATGGGAGAAGTATCCACGGAAGAGATCCCTTTCAAAGATCCGGGCTTACCCGAGAGAAGCACCTGGGGAGGAGAAACCAAGATTTCCTGAATGTGATAATCCTTCGACACTTCTCCCTGAAGCACCGGAGAAATATCCACAAGTTTTTTTTCGATCTTTCTGGCAAGGCTGAAACGCACTTCCACTTCCGCAGGCTCTATCTGCACGAGCCCCCTGGAGCGAGCGAAATCCCCCTCGGCTTCGAGAAAAACCGGGGAAATCGTCTTGCCCTCTTCTTTCTCCAGCCTTTGAGCCCACACTTCCGCCACCACCGTTGAAAGGGATTCGAAAACCTCCGCCGGAGCCGTAACTACCGCTTCTTTCGGAAGAATTTCCGCCTCCACCAGGGATACCCCTTCCGAGAAAGTCCCCCGTATCCGCACTTCCGGAGAGAAGGAATGGCTCTCCATGGCCACCAGGCGCAGAGGAACCTCAGCAGGGCTGATTTCTTTGAGCTCAAAAGTAGGCGGCAACTCCGCCCGAACCGGAAGCGTATAATCCCCGGGATGCAGGCCTTGCAAATTGACAAAGGCGTGCACGCTCTCCGGAGAAAGGCGGCTCAACTGCGTGGCGGAACCCGCGATGCGAACCTCCACCGTCTCGGGGGCCCCGAGAATAACGAGATCCCGGGGAACGTTATGCAGCTCCAGGGATGTAGCCAGGTCCCTGGATATTCCCCGATCCCGATTGCTGGTGACGAAAAACCAGAGCAGCACGGAAATTCCCAAGGACATAAAGAAAAGGAAGGGACGGGAATGAAAGTAATGCGAACTAGGCTTTGTCATCATCTTCCTCCTCCCCTGCTCCTCCCGGCCAAAGCATGCGGAACTCCTCCTTCAAACGCTCGGTGAAGGATTTTTCATCCTCGCTCTGGTAGTAGTGAAGTAAAAGTTTTTTAACCTGTCCATCGTTAAGATTTCGGGATATATAGCCGTTTACCGCCAAAGAGATCTCTCGGGTCTCCTCGGAAACCACCAGGGAAATGGCATCGGACTCCTCGCTGATACCGAGAGCCGCCCGGTGTCGGGTTCCAAGCCATCGGGAGAGCTCGATGTTTTCCGTCAGAGGAAGATAGCAGGCCGCCGCAAGGATATGCTCGCGATCGAGTATGACCGCTCCATCGTGCAGGGGATTCCCCCTCCAGAAAAGGGAGATAAGCAGCTCCTGGGAAACTTCCGCATGAATGGGCACTCCCGAGCGCAAAGCATTTTTCAATCCCGTCTGGCGCTGAAAAACGAAAAGTCCCCCAATTCCCCGGGAACGAAGGTCCATGAGAGCCCGGGCTACACGATCCGCAAAAATTTCCGCCCGCTCCAACCCCTGCCCCTGTTTGAGGGTCTTTTCCCTTCCCAGGCCTTCCATGAGACGACGGAGCTCGGGCTGAAACACGATGGGAATGGAGAAAATGGAGATGGTCACCATCTTCGCCAGAAGCCAGGAAAGCGTGGCAAGCTGGAAAATGCGGGACAACACCACCACTGCACCCAAGGCAAGAAGCCATTTGAAAAGCCCCATAACCCGGGTATCCACGAAAAGCAGAAAAAGCCTGTACAAAATAAAGGTCACCACAAGGATATCGACGATATCCTGCCAACCCAGGGAAAAGGAAAAGAGCGTGATCACGGCACCTCCGTCCCGCCTATACGTTTATTCTTCTTCCAGAACACATTTCTCCACGTATGCCGAAGTGGCTCCCTGAAGCATGGCGCCGTAATCCGGGCGGAAGGAGATCACATCTCCCACCCTCAGGGAATCCGCCTCCTCCACATCGAGAATCATATGGTCGCTGGAAGCTCCGAGAATGCTCATCCGAGGATCCAGAGGCGTAAGTCCTTCGAGGCGCACATCCTGGCGCCCCAGGGCTACGATGGCCCGAAGCCGTACTCCCCTATCCTCGAACTGGGGCACGTTACCGAAAGCATCCGCCCCCTGTTCTCCGAGAGGGACGCTGGGTTTCCGCCGCAGCTCCACGATTTCCGCCTGGAACTCCATGGTATCCTGCCGAAGCCAGGAAAAGGAACGGATATTGGTGACATCCGTTCCCAAAAGGAGCCCCTCTCCTATCCGGAGATGGTTAATCCGGGAAGGAAGCTCTTCTCTTTCGAGAACCGACAAAGCCGACGTGTTGCCTCCGGAGAAATAGGTGAGAGGCTGCCCGAGGCGCTCTTCGAGAAGGCGCCCTACGGAGATGAGGAGCTTCTCGTTCTCCCGGGTGGGGATAATACCTCCGTAACATCCCCAGTTGGCCGCAACTCCTACGCAGCGAATACGAGGGCAGGCATTAAAGGTTTCCGCCAGGGAATCCACCTCGTCGGGCCATATCCCCTCCCGGAGATCTCCGATATCCACCATAAGCATCACTTCGAAGGGATGCCGTCTTTCCGCACAGGCCTCGTTGAGAAGATGTACGGTCTCTCCCATGGAGACTACCGCACCGTCCGCACAGGCCACAAGCCCCGGAAGCTCCGAGGGCATAGGGATGCGCAACAGCCAGAGAGGCACCCGAAGGTCCTGCTTTCGCAGGGCCTCCAAATTTTTCAGACGGCTATCCATAAGGCCCCGGCAACCGTTTTTCACCATAATTTCCGCTATCCGGGGATGCGCACAAACTCCCTTCGTAACGCCCCACAGAGTTATCCCGTTCCGGGAACATCGAGAGGACACGTTTTGAACATTTTTTGCAAGAGTATCGGCATGATATACAAGACGAGGATACACGTTATCCCACCTTTCCGGTTTCGCTTTGCCGAAGGGGGGAAAAGCTTTCCTCCCCAACAAGCCGCAGCTATCCGCGGCTTTTCCGAAGAAGCGCCATGTTGGCCGCATCTCCCGGAGGGCTCTTGGGAGTCTCGAGAATGCAGGGAATTTCTTCCCACAAAGGATCGTTCAGGATATGCCCGAAAACATCGAGACCCATTTGCCCCTCTCCGAGATGGGCATGACGATCCTTGGCGCTTCCCAGGGGGTCCTTGCTGTCGTTGCAGTGCCAGCACCAGACCCTTTCGGCACCGATTTTTCTATCCAGGGAACGCACGAAAGAAGAGTACCCCCGAAACGTTCTTATATCGAACCCTGCCGCGAAGAGATGGCAGGTATCCAGGCAGAGGCCTATCCGGGGATGCCATTGGACCCCTTCCAATATATCAAAAAAATGTTCCAGTTTATATCCCAAAATGCTCCCCTGCCCCGGCATGGTTTCCAAAAGAACCCGAACGTTCAGACCCCGGGTGGAGTCCAGAATCTCTTCGAGGCCTTCCGCAATCCTGGCCAATCCTTGGGATTCTCCGCTTTCCCGATGGCTTCCGGGGTGCAGAACGAGATCTTCTATTCCCAGGGCGTCACAACGCAAAAGCTCATCTTCCAGAGCTTCCCGGCTTCGGCGCCGAAGATCCTCTTCCGGAGCCGCAAGATTGATGAGATACGCTCCGTGAGCCACCACGCGCCGGATAGGGCTTTTTCCCCATCTCTCGATGAATCGCATCTCCTTTCCCGTTCCGAGAGGAGATGCCTTCCATTGGAGCTGGTTCTTCGTAAAAATCTGAATAGCCTCGCAATCAAGGGCCTCGCCTCTTTCGAAAGCCCTGTGGAGCCCCCCCGCAACAGATACGTGAACACCAATCAACGACATGGATGGTGGGTCTCCTTTTCTCTTATCTTTTATTCCGAAACAGGCTCATCCTCCGAAAAGAATTTTTCTCTTTCCGGAGCGACAAGAATAGCACGAAGGTTTTAATGCAATTTCACCTTGCCTCCGTACACCACTCCCCGGGTGCCATCCACGGTGACCACCGCACCATCTTCCAGTTCTTCCAGGGCCTTTCCGGCACTCACGATACAGGGAATCCCCAGGTTCAGCGCCACGATAGCCGCATGGCTGGTAAGCCCGCCCTCTTCCGCGATAACCGCCGCGGCCTTGCGCATGGCGGGGACGAAATTCTTGTCCGTCTCCCGGACCACCAGGATATCCCCCTCTTGAATCTTCGCCTCCGCCTCCTGGTACGTCAAGGCTTTGCAAACTCGGCCGGTAGCCTCTTTTCTGCTGAGAGAAAGTCCCTTCACGAGGATGCTCCCCACGGTATGCACCTGCACCATGTTCGTAGTTCCCGGAGTGCCCACGGGAAGCCCCGCCGTAGAGATCACCAGATCACCCTCCTGAAGCACTCCGTCGCCCAGGGCGGTCACGATGGCGGCGTTAAAGGCCTGTTCGATGGAGGGAGCCTCCCGGCTGAGAAGAGGATAGACTCCCCATACCAGGGAAAGCTGTCTCCAGGTGCGTTCGCTCGGAGTAGCCCCTATGATGGGGCATTCCGGGCGGTATTTGCTCACCATGGAGCTGGTACTGCCGCTTTTGGTGAGAGAGAGCACCGCCTTGGCGTGAAGCTCCCGGGCGATATGAGTAGCCGCATGGCTTACGGAATCCGGCACCGTGGTGGCGTAAATGGGGAGGGTGGTCTGCCGCTCCCACCGGGCATGTTCCTTTTCAACCCGCCGCACGATCTTGCTCATGGTACGCACGGACTCCACGGGATATTTCCCCTTGGCGGTTTCTCCCGAAAGCATCACCGCATCCGCTCCATCCAGCACCGCATTGGCCACGTCGTTTGCCTCCGCCCTGGTGGGACGGGGATTCCGTATCATGGAATCCAGCATCTGGGTAGCCACGATGACGGGCTTTCCCTGGGAACGGCAAACGTCGATAATACGCTTCTGCTGCAGGGGCACATCCTCCGTGGGAATTTCCACCCCCAAATCGCCCCGGGCCACCATCATGCCGTCCACTACCTCGGCGATCTCTTCCAGGGCCTCCACGGACTGCTTGGTTTCGATCTTGGCGATGATCTTCATGGTATGCCCGCCGCCGAGCTCCTCCATAACCCGCAGCACTTCCAGCACGTCGTCCCGGCTGCGTACGAAGGACACCGCGATATACTCCATTTCGTGCTCCAGGCCCCAGCGGATATCCTCTCGGTCCTTTTCCGTGAGGGTGGGCACCGAAAGAGATGCGTCGGGGATGTTGATCCCCTTGCGCTCTCCCAGTTCCCCTCCCACCACGACCCGGCAGAAAATATCCTCTCCCCGGATCTCCTCCACCTGAAGCTGAAGGGTGCCGTCGTCGATAAAAATATCCATTCCGGGGGAAACCTCCCGGGGAAGCTCCGCATAACTCAGGGAGACCTCTCGAGAAGAGCCTTCCACGGTTCGGGAGGTAAGACAGAAAACCTGGCCGTTTTCCAGGTATACCGGCTCGTGTCCCTCGAGAAGTCCCGTACGGATTTCGGGGCCCTTGGTATCCAGCAAGGCCGCCAGGGGACGCTTTCTCTCCTTTTCCACCCGGCGCACGAGCTCCAAATTTCTGGCATGTCCCTCGTACTCTCCGTGACTGAAGTTGAACCGGGCCACGTCCATTCCCTCCTCCGCCATGGTACGAAGGGCTTCGAAGGAACTGCAGGCGGGGCCCAGGGTACATACTATTTTTACCTTTCTCATGAATCCTCTCCTCCGCTCTCTATAACTCCGTGTTTCGTATATATTCTTGCCCGGCCCCGGATTTTTACCGCCGAGGAATGCTCGGTGAATTGAGACATCCACACCTCTCCCGCATCGAGTTTTTCCGTATGAGCAAAGCGGGTTTCCTGTCCCCGGGTAAGGCCGATAACGGTAACCCCGTCCTCCAGGGCAAGCACCGCGAAGAAATCGCTGAGCACCCATGCGGGGTTCTGTTGATATTTCTTTTCGTGAAAGTCCCTGTCACCCGTGGAGAAATTCCCTTTCCCTCCATCTTTATACGTCACAATATCCCTCCTCGTCTCGCATAATCTAAGCTACCTCCACCGTGGCGGCTCCGCCGAGATGGGTTTCACAAAGGGCGAGAAGGGCCCGGGCATCCGCCCGAAG
>DAIPKP010000208.1:0-1941 GCA_036769705.1 Synergistaceae bacterium | reverse complement strand
ACTGTTCTACGAACAGTCCAGAGAGGTTCTCGTTTTTTCTGCCTGTGGATTGGGGTGGGCCCCAAATCCACAGGTTGTATTTTCGAGCAGCCACTCAAGGCAGCGGAGAGGCGCATTGCTTCATCTCTTCGTTCCTCGGGATTAGCTTTTAATGTTTTTATGGATTCCCCGTCGATCCTCCGAATTGTGGATAAACAAACATCCGCACGGAGACATCATCGCCGTGCTCGTGGATAACTATGAGATGATTCGGGAAAAACGTATCAGCTATCCGGCTCCGGCAGCATCTCCAGTTTGGTAAGTGCTCCGGCCAGAAGTGTTCCTCCGTGGTCTCCCTTCCATAGCTTCAGTACGATGCGCCTTCCGTGACACACTATCTTGCCCGCCATGGTGTAGAGTTCGAAGCGCAGTGTCCGGGGACGGCTCTTGTGCTGCTTTTCGGGAAGGCAGTTGAGCTTGAGTATGGTGTGGAGATTGAAGGCAAGGGCGGCTGCGTTGAACCACGCAGCGTTTGCTCCGAAGTATTTGGATGGAACGTGCCCTCCCGCAAGCTCCTCCTTCAGGCTGTGGTTGACCTCCTCGGACTTGCCGCAACGCTTTCGCTGCCACGTGATGATCGCGGCACCATCCATTTTCTCTCCCGCCGCAAGTCCAAAGGGTTTTCCATCCACTCCGTCCTCGATGTTACTGGCCACTCCGAAGAGCTTGTATATCCCTCCGCCGAATTCGGAGAGGTGGAGCTTTTTCACTTTGCCCTTTTCCTCTTCCAGGATCTCAACGGCTCCTTCAAGAAAGAGCTGACGACCACAAGCCGAGTTTCCCTCCGGCGTCCTTTCTTTGTCGGCGTCTTGCCACTGTCCGTTCCACTTCTCCCGGATAGCGAAAAAACGGTAGTCCGGGCCGTGCTTCTTCCTGGAGAGGTTGTTGGGGGCGTAGACGATCTCCGCCCATTCCTGCAGCACCAGGGGCTCCCCATGCTCCCCTTTGCAGGTTTTGAGGGGTTTCCAGTTCTCCTCGGGAACGGCCTTGGCGGCTTTTCGGAAGGAGGCGTTGATTGCTGCGGATATGCCGTAGTAAATCCTCTTGAAGCGCTTATCCCAGCTTTCGTTGCAGAAACGGAGAATTTCCGTCTGGTATCCCGCAGTATCGCTTCGCAGCGCCACCACCTCCACTTCTCTGGGGACCATGTCGAGTAGTTGCTGAAACTCTTCCATCTGCCTCCAGCCGGGAGGAACGTTCCCGTCAGCGTATCTCGTGGCGACGATCTGTTCAAGCTCTGCACAGTAGCTGATAAGGCCCCAGAATCCTCTGTTCCCCTTGTAGTTGAAGAGCGATCCGAGAACTCCCGTCTTGAGTTCCGTGTCGTCCATGTCAAAGGTGAGAAATCTGAGGGGATGCAGCTTCCACGCATAAAGAAACATCTCGGCAAAGATTTCCCGCCAGGCCTTCATGAAGGCATTTCCCCCGGGGATAAAGGCTTTTCCCATCCCCCTCCCGGAATCTCCCGAGGGATTATGGAAAAGCTTCAGCCAATCCCGGCAGGCGGTTCGGGAGGGGATACGGATGCCAAACTTCTCGAGGCCGAGCTTCTCTCGAAGAGAACAAAGCCCCTCCACGGAAGTTCCACCCGCCAGATTGAGAAGGACAAGGGCGAGAAGATGCTCTGAATCCTTTGCACCACGGCTGTTTCTTCCACCTACGCATACGTCGATTATTCTATCGAGTCCCATCTTGTAGAAAAGCCTGATTATCGAGCACAATCCTCCGAAGGAGGTAAGATTGCTGCTGCCTTCCTGCATTTCGATGTCGATTTTTCCGGCCTTTTTTGGCATAATAGAGAGCACCTCTCTGGTGAAGGTTTGTGTCCTTGTAAACACTACCTTATCACTGTTCTACGAACAGTCCAGAGAGGTTCTCGTTTTTTCTGCCTGTGGATTGGGG
>DAIPKP010000207.1:0-1944 GCA_036769705.1 Synergistaceae bacterium | reverse complement strand
CCGCCCTGGAAGAACCCCGGGATTATCCTCAAAACCTCTTTGGGGAGGGAGATGCGGGGGAGAGGATAATGCAAACCCTCACCAAAGTTTTGGCATAATACGCCTCTTTATGGTACATTTCCTACTTGATCTTACTGATCCCATTGATCCTACCGATCCCACGAACCACCCAAAGGAGAGATTGCAAAAATGAGCTGTAACACCAACGACATCCGGGGTTCTAAAATTCTCGTCATCGGCTCCCACGTGGAGGCATTGAAGGGCTGATGTGCGAAACCTCCTTCTTGACAACCCCCTGCAGACAGGCCATAATAGACTTAGCTTATAGGTTAAGTATATGAAACTACAGCTTGTAGCCAAGGAGGTTTTTTCCGTATACGCCGTAGAAACTTCTGGTGGCGAGATGGACTGCGCACACTTCCTTTCCGATGATTGGGTGCCGCAGAACAAGGAAGAATCTACGGAACGGAACCGGATTTTCCGCATCATACAGCAGGCGTGTAAAAACCCTCGCATTCTCTCCGAACCCTGCCACACCATCGCTGAAGGGGTCTGGCAGTTTAAAGTACGGGGAGGTTCCTACCGGATACCGTGGTTTTATGACAAAAACAAGATCATCATTTGCACCCACTATTTTGTAAAAAAGGGACAAAAAACCCCGAAGGCTGAAAAAGAAAAGGCGCTCAAAATCAAAAAAGAATATTTCTTGCAAAAGGCGAGCTACAACCTGAATTGGAAGGGGTGATTGGAATGGAGTATGGAAGCAAGTACAAGAAGGCCTTTCAAGAGGCCATGAAATCTCCGGAATACTGGTTTGAGGATGTCCAATTTTCCTTTCTCGACTCCCTTTTGGATATCATGAGCAGCAAGGGCATTTCCCAGAAAGAACTTGCAAAACGTCTGGGGAAATCCGAGGCCTACGTAAGCAAGGTTTGCAATGCCAACGCACTCAACTTTACCCTTAAAACCATGGTCAACCTTTCCTTCGCTCTCGGTATGAAGCTTTCTGTAAAGCTGGAAAAACCGGAAACCCCTTCCGCAAAGGATTGGGAAAGGGTTTCTGTTCCCACAAAGTCTCAGGAGGTCTCCTGGAGTTCCCTCGAACCTTCCGAATCTCTTCCGCCGAAAGAAGAACCGAAGAAAGGCAAGGAAACCTGGCATGGACATAATTCCGACAACCTCGCCGCTTGAAATAGAGCACTACTTTTTTTCGGAGATCATGTTTCAGGCCTTTCCCCCTGAAGATGGAAGCGAAAAAGTGCTCCCGGAAAGCGTTATATCGTACTCCCATACTCCGGTGGAAGATTCCGGAAAATTTCAGATTTTGCTTCGAGTAGCATCCGAGGAGGAAGAGAAGGGCCTTTATCTTTACAGGTTCAGAATTGCCTCCGTGGGTGTTTTCAGGTGGAAAGATGAACTTCCGGAGGAGCCGGGCGAAAGAGATGCCCTTGTGGAGAAGCTGATCATCACAGGCCTTAGTATTCTCTACAGCGGCACAAGAAATATGCTGCAGACCATTACAAGCACGGGACCATATCCCTTGCCGTATCTTCTCCAGCCGGTCTCCTTCATTCCCCGGCCCCCCGCAGAAGAAAATGCTTAATGCAGGAGAACCCACAGAAAAAATTCTCTTCTACACAGGGATATCCAAAAAGAAGCTCCAGGAACTGATACGATCCCGGCAGAACGATTGACCCAGTTGCTGGAGCTGGCGCAGATCTGATACGATCACAAGCTCCGTCATGGAATTTCTGCAAACTCCCTGAAATTTCGCCTTGACAAGCCCTGTTTTGAGTAGTATTTTTACTCGAAACAGGGCTTTTTTTTTGTGGAGTATGTGCTTCTACGCTCTGTGGTACCATATGAGAACACTGGTATTTGAGAATACCGAAAAGAGGAGGTAACTCCCTTGTCTCTACCCACCGTCATCTCCCTCGTGGGAGC
>DAIPKP010000206.1:0-1945 GCA_036769705.1 Synergistaceae bacterium | reverse complement strand
TGAGAAGTATCAGAGCATCGCCATGACAGCATTTGTGGAAACGGTGCTTCTCGAATGGAAGGGCGTAGAGCTGGACGGAGAGGAACTTTCCTTCTCCAAGGAGAACGCCTTGAAGCTCTTCCGGGAGCTGCCCGACCTGTTCAACGACCTGTTCAACCAGGCGAAGAGCACGGCGAATTTCCGTGCGGCTGAGTTGGAGGAGGACGCAAAAAACTGACGGAGTGCCTTCGGTGGGAAATGGTGTGGGGAGAGAAGGAAGAGTTCCTGCGCACCATCAAGCCAACCCCGAAGGCACTCTTAACCAAGCCGGAACTGTGGCCTTGGAATGAATGGGCGTGGGAGGCGTTTATGGTTCTCTGCGGATCTCGGCCCGTTGGAATGGGGCCAGGTATGATTCCGCTTTCAGAGATTGAAGCCTACGGGCGAATACATGAACTTCCCCAAGACGAGGTGAAAGACCTCGTTTTTTTCGTTCAAGCCATGGATAGAGCCTTCCTTGAGGAGAAAGGAGACAAGCCGAAATGAGCGTGCACTCACTAGACCTACGAATCAACGCATCCGGAGCACAGTCCGGGGCTCGGGTTATTCAGCGAAGCATGAGCGATATCGGGCGGGCTACGGACACGATCAAAAACAAGCTCTTCAACCTGAAAACCTTTCTCCTCACGGCGGCTACCGGGTGGGGAATCAAAAAACTAGCCTCCTCTTTTATCGACGTGGCGGCCCAGATGGAACAATTCCATTTGACGCTCAAAACGGTAATCAAAGATGGGGCCGAAACTGAGCGGGCTTTTGCTTGGGTGCGGGAGTTCGCGAAAACGACGCCCTTCAATACAGATGAGGTGGTGGAAGCCTTCACCCTCATGAAGACGGTGGGCATGGATACAGTAATGGCAGTCGAGGATATTGTTCGTATTTCCGGTGATGCGGCCATGGTCTTTGGCAGAAGCATAACGGATGTAGCTTCCGCCCTCATCGGCATGAACTCCATGACGCTCCGCCAGTTCGGGATTGAGGTGGACCGAGAATCTTCCCAGTGGACGGCGAAACTTGGAGATCGGATTATCGAAACCGAGGACAACATAACTTCCCTGCGCCGGGCCGTTCTGGAGCTCCTGGAAGATGCTTTCGCCGGAGGCATGAAGGAAGCGGAAAATCAGTGGCGGGGTTCCATAAGAACCATGTCTTCCCTGTGGTACGAAATGAAGGCCGGGATCATGGGCGACGCTGGTAGCGGTGGCCCCTTCGATGCAATAGAAAAAGCCGTGGTTCGGGTGAAGGATCGGTGGATGTCCTGGACGGAAGACACCAGCTATCAGGCGTTCCTTGCAAAGGCGCAGGATGGAATCATGGAGGTTGTACAATCTGCTCTCTCGGGGGCGCAGGCCATAACAAAGGCTCTTGGAGGGCTCTATGATTATGTTTCGAGCCTTCCCTCCACCGCTGGCATGGGGCTTATCGGGGCGTACTTTTTTGGCGTAAAAGGGGCTGTTATCGGTACGCTTCTCGGGGCTACCAACGACCTGATAAACAACCTCCAGAGCGGGAACGTACACTTTGATGCAGACGTTTCTACAGGCATGTCCCCCGAGGAAATGATGAACATTGCGGGCGGCTATGGGGCATGGGCACCTTCGGGAGCAGGTGAAGCCGATCTCTCTAAAGCCACGTCTCCCCTTTCGGCCCCTGCGGTTGAGGGCGTGGTGTCGGCCCTGGAGCTTGTGAAACAAGAGATCGATGCGGCGTATGAGTCCTCTAAGCTGCAGAAAGATCAGTGGCTTGGAATCTCCGAAGCCGTGGAAACCGTTTCGAACAACGCTAAGGCCCTTGTGGAAACCGCATCCCCTCTCAAGGAGATTGCGCAGGGAGCCAAGGAACATTTCTCCGAACTTGCCATCAAACTTTCGGATTCTCTCGGGATATCCAGAGCCGAAGCAGAAACCCG
>DAIPKP010000086.1:0-10020 GCA_036769705.1 Synergistaceae bacterium | reverse complement strand
CCGGTGGTCATGATGGTAAGAGCCGTGAGGGTACAGATAACGATGGTATCCGTAAACACCTCGAAAAGCCCGTAAACCCCCTGACGGATGGGATGATCCACCACCGCCGTGGCGTGCACCAGAGGAGCGGAACCGAGACCCGCTTCGTTGGAGAAAACTCCTCGGGCGATACCCTTGGTAAGAGCGATCTTGATGCTCCAGCCTGCCACGGCGCCGGGAATGGCCATGGGATCATGGAAAGCGTAGTACACCGCATCCTTGAGAGCTCCCGGAATGGCTCCGGCGTTCTTACTGAGCACGATGACCGCCCCTATGATGTAGAAAATAGCCATAATGGGAACCAGGTAGGTGGTAACATCGGAAATCCGCTTCAGGCCGCCCCAGATGACGAGCCCCGTAAGAATGGCCACGGCAATACCCGTGTAAAGATGAGGAATTCCAAAGGCCAGGTTCAGCCCCTCGGCGGTGGAGTTCGCCTGAATGGCGTTTCCTATGCCGAAGGCTGCGAAAGTGGTGAAAAAGGCGAAGAGCCAGGCAAGCCACTTCTGGCCGGTTCCCTTTTCGAGGATGTACATGGTGCCGCCGCGCCAGTTGCCGAGTTTATCCTTTTCCCGGAACTGCACCGCCAGGGAAACTTCGGCAAACTTGGTGGTCATACCGAATACCGCGGAAATCAACATCCAGAAGAGAGCTCCCGGGCCGCCGAGATGCAGCGCCGTAGCGACTCCCGCGATGTTACCGGTACCCACGGTGGAAGCAAGAGCGGTGGAAAGGGCTGCAAAAGATGAGATGGCTCCCTCTTCGCTGGAACTCTTCTTGCCGAGACGTCCAAGCACTTCCTTGAACATCAGGCCGAAATAACGAAGCTGAGGGAATCCGAGAATAAAGGTAAGATATACCCCGGTTCCCACAAGGAGCGTCAACATCCAAGGTCCCCACACTATGCCGTTAATAATACCATTAATCTCCATTACTTTTTCCATGTTCCACTTCTCCCTCCTTTTGCCAAACTATGTGTAACTCTCTCACGCACTTTTCGTACTTCGAAGTGCCTGCCCTTATGAAACGCCGCAAAATTCCGGGGGGAGCAAAACTCCCCCCGGAATTTCAAAAAAGAACTACCACTTGAGTCCGGAAACGAAAATCCACGCAATGGCCACGGGAGCCACGACGCGGCAAATCCATACCCATACTCCCATAAGACCGAAGGAGAGAACCCCGTCGTTGGTGGTCTCCTTTTTGGCTCCATCGAGCCATACCCAGCCCACGAAGAGGGAGATGAAGAGTCCTCCCAGGGGAAGCAACACGTTGGAAGAGATGAAATCCATGGAATCCAGGAAGGATTTCCCCGCGATGGCGATGCTTTCGTTGCCCAGGGAAAGAGCCGAAGGAACGCCGATGAGGAAAATGACGATCCCCATGGCGAGAGCCGATTTGGGACGTCCCCAGCCCATCTGATCCTTGAAGTAGGCCACCACGACTTCGAGCAGGGAGATCGCCGAAGTGAGAGCGGCGATGAAGAGAAGCAGGAAGAAGAGGGCGGACCAGAACATGCCGCCGGGCATCTTGGCGAAGCAGTTGGGAAGGGTGATGAAGGTAAGCCCCGGTCCCGCTCCGGGCTCGATGCCGAATGCAAACACTGCGGGGAAGATGGCGAGTCCCGCCAGGAAGGCCACCATGGTATCCAGGAAGCAGACCTGCACGGTGGAGCTGGTAAGGGATTCCTTCTTGGAAAGATAGCTACCGTAGGTAATCATGCAGCCCATACCGAGGGAGAGGGAGAAGAAAGCCTGTCCCAGGGCGGCGAGGAAGGTGCCTCCGGTGAGCTTGGAGAAATCCGGCTTGAGGTAGAAATCCAGCCCCGCCTTGGCTCCCTCCAGAGTAACCGAACGGCCGATGAGAAGAAGAAGAATGATGAAAAGTCCCGGCATAAGGAACTTGCACCACTTCTCGATACCTTCACCGATGCCCCGCATAACCACGTAGATGGTGATGGCCATGAAGACCGCCTGATAGAGTACCACCTGCATGGCATTGGTAATGAAGGCTCCGAAGACGTCTCCCGCCTGACCTTCCGCGGCGACTGCCATGAGCCCGGAGAAGGATTTCCCGATGTAGGCGATGGTCCATCCTCCGATAACGCCGTAGAACGACAGGATCATGAATCCCGCAGCAACCCCCATCCAACCTACCAGAGGCCACGCCCCGCCTTTAATCTTTTTGAAGGACCCCACCGCGTTGGAACCCGCGGCCCGGCCGATGGCAAACTCCGCAAGCATAACGGAAGCACCGATAACAAAGACAAGAAGAATGTACAATACCACAAAAGCGCCGCCACCGTTCTGGCCGGTGATATAGGGGAACTTCCAAATATTCCCCAATCCCACGGCAGATCCTGCAGCGGCAAGAATAAATCCTAGTTTACTCCCCCACTGCTCCCGTTGCTGGACATCATTACTCATAGTGCCCCTCCTCTACGTAAAGAATAAAAAAACAGGAAAACAAAAATTTGAAAATTTCGTCACACCACCACCGACATGCGCTCTTTCAATAAGGATACTTTTCTCTTTTTTCACCTCCCCTTTCTTTCCATTAGGAAAATGTTTTTACCGTAGCGGGATATTTTCCGCACATCTTCCATGGTACCTATTCTATTACAGTGTCCTCAAGGGATCAACAAGTACACAATGTTCATCTCATATTTTTTTATTTTCGGAATACGAGAAAAACTCAAACAACATCATAAAGAGAAACTTTTTTGCGGAAATTTAAGGGAAAAAAGAAGGGCAAAAGAGATCTCCGAAAAACACGAAAATGCCCTCGGTGGTATAATACCCCTGCTGCGGATAAAAGGGTTCCGCCGCAAAAGGAGGTCATGTTGCATGTGTCTTGCAGTTCCCCATACAATCATCCGGATCCTCGGTTCCGGCGAAGCCCTGGCGGAAGCCCGGGGAGTGCGGCGGCATATCCGCACGGACTGCCTTCCCTCGGCGGAAAAGGGAGATACGGTGCTCGTTCATGCGGGCTTTGCCATCGAAAAAGTGCTCCCCGAGAAAGAGGAGGAGCTCGGAACTCTCTGGGAAGAAATCTACACTCTTTCCGGGGAGGAGCCTTCATGACCTCTCTCTCCCCCGCAAAGGCCTGCCTCGAGGCCATCGAAAAATGGCAGGCCCCCCTGGAGAAACCTCTCAAAATCATGGAAGTCTGCGGCACCCACACCATGGCCATAGCCCGGCATGCCCTGAAACAGCTTCTTCCTCCGGGGATCGTTCTCGTCTCCGGACCGGGCTGTCCGGTCTGCGTCACCCATCAGAAAGATCTGGAACATGCTCTGGAGATGGCGAGAAATCCGGAGATTCTTCTCACCACCTACGGAGACATGCTCCGGGTTCCCGCATACCGCTCCTCCCTTCTGGAGGAACGGGCCCGGGGAGCCTCGGTAACGGTGGTAACCTCCGCCATGGAAGCTCTGGAACTCGCCTCGAAGGAACCGAAGAAAAAGGTGATCTTTCTCGGAGTGGGCTTTGAAACCACCGCCCCCGCCACGGCAGCGGCCATACTGAGGGCAAGGGAAAGAAAAATCTCCAACTTTTTCGTGCTCTCTCTCCACAAAAGAGTTCCTCCGGTGCTTCGTTATTTGGCATCCCGGGAGAATCTGCAGATTCGGGGATTTCTTCTTCCGGGACACGTAGCCACCATCCTGGGAGAACTCCCCTTCGGCTTTCTCGGAGAGGACTTTCACCTGGCCTCCGCCATCGCGGGATTCGAGAGGGAGGATATTCTGCTGGGCATGGCCGCCCTTTTGCGCCAGATGGCCCGGGGAGAATTCCGGCTCCGGAACGTCTATTCCCGGAGCGTACGCCCCGAGGGCAATCCCGAGGCCCGGAAGCTGATGGAAGAGGTTTTTGAATCCGCTCCGGCCCTCTGGCGGGGGTTGGGAACCCTCGAGGATTCCGGGCTTGTTCTTCAAAAAAACTACCACAATTTCGACGCTGCCCGAATCTTTCCGGCTCCCTCCACCATGCCCAAAGAAGACCCCCTGGAAAAACTCTGCCGCTGCGGCGACATTCTCATGGGGCGCCTCGCCCCGCATCAATGTCCTCTTTTCGGCACTTCCTGCACTCCCCTGCATCCCCTGGGCCCCTGTATGGTCTCCGGTGAAGGAAGCTGTGCCGCCGCATGGAAATACGAAAAAAACGCCTCCCGAGCTGCGGCAGATTTCAGCCTCGCCCGGGAAGCGGAATAAAGGCTGGAAAAATTCCAAAAAAGCTGCACATTCAAGAGGTACGTCTCTCCGAAAAGCCGGAGCGTATCTTTCTGTCATTTTCCAAAGGAGCGAACATATTCCATGAGCATACTGCAATCAGGACACGGCGGCGGAGGCCGGCTCTCCTCGAACCTCATAAGCGCCATCGCCGAACGGTTCACCTCCCGAAACATCCTTCCTCCGGAAATGGAGGATTGCGCCCTTCTCTCCTCCCGCCAGGGAATCAGCCTGGACGGTTTCACCGTAACTCCCCGGTTCTTTCCCGGAGGATCCCTGGGAAAGCTGGCGGTCTGCGGCAGCCTGAACGACGTGGCGGTACGGGGAATGCGTCCGGAAAGCCTTCTGCTGGGAATCATCGCGGAGGAAGGGCTTGAAGAGGAAGAGCTGCTGGAACACATGGACCAGGCCGCCGAAATCTGCGCCCGGGAAGAGGTGCGCCTTCTCGGAGGAGACACCAAGGTGCTCCCCCGGGGAGCTCTGGATGGCCTTTTTATCACCACCTGCGCCGTGGGCAGCTCGGTATGCCCCTCTCCTCCTGGAATGAGCCTGCTCCAGCCCGGAGACGCTCTGCTTCTCACGGGATCTCCGGGGCGTCACGGAGCCTGCATCGCCGCCTGCCGCTACAATTTGGACATTCCGGATCTCCAAAGCGACTGCGCCCCTCTCTGGAGCCTCCTGGAGCCGCTTTTCGGAATGGAGGGATTCCGCTGCGCCCGGGATGCCACCCGGGGAGGAACGGGAACGGTGCTCTGCGAATGGGCGGAAGGACGAAAAGTGGGAATTCTTCTGGAAGAAGAGGCTCTCCCCCGGGATGAGCGGGTGGAATCCCTGGGAGATCTCCTGGGACTGGACCCTCTCTATATGGCCTGCGAGGGCACCGCAGTGGTGGCAACGGCCCCGGAGGATGCGGAAAAGTGCCTGGAACTCCTGAAACGGCATCCCCTGGGAAAAGATGCCGCCATCATCGGAAAGATCTCGGAGGAACACCCCGGCATCGTGGGATTACGCACCTCCCTGGGAGGCGTGCGCATTCTGGATATGCCCGTAGGGGATCCCCTCCCCCGGATTTGCTGAGGTGGAGCCCTCAAGGCAGAGGCGTTCTTTTCCGGAGTTGGAAAACAAATTCCGGAAAAAGAAAGAATCTTCGAGAAATACGGTAATGCCCTGGCAGTCCAAAAATCTCCTGGAAGGAACGAATCACAGCATCTCTCCTGAGATATGGCACAGGTACCTCCGGAAGGATTTTACCGCCGCATATCGTATTTCTCGAGAAAACCCCGGGGAGAAAGGATTTCCGGCCTTTCCAGGGCCACATCCATAAAATCCTTGTCCCCAGTTATAAAAACATCCACATCCTCTAAAAGAGCCGCATACAGTATGGGATAATCCGCAGGATCCCGGATTTCAAACAACCCCGGCTCCGGATGTTTAGAACTGAAAACCATTTCGAAGGAAAAACCTTCGAGAAAATTCTGAAGAACTCCCTCTTTTCCGGGGAATTTACGGTGCACCACTTCCTCCATTTCGGCAACCACCAAGGACGACAAAAGAATATGATGTTTTTCCACAAGCAGACGCAAACACCGTTCTATTCCTTGCCCGGGAAAAAGGATGGCCGAAAGAAGCACATTCGTATCAAGCATCACCCGCATGATTCTCTTCCCGAATCTCTTTACGTACCTCCCGCACCAGGGTCACCACATCCTTTTCGCTGTTCAGCCCTGCTCTCTCCGTTTCTCCCCGAAAGCCCTCCTGAGCTTCCCGGAGGGCAAGCATGGCGGCGTTTTCCACAAAAATCCGCCCGTCCTTCTCTACAAAAACCACCTTGTCCCCTTCCCGGATCTTCAGCTTTCGCCGAATTGCAGCGGGAATGGTTATCTGTCCCCGAAGGGTCACCTTCGCAAGCTCCATAACCTTCTCCCTCCTTTTGCATTGAATCCAAGATTTTCCTTGAACTCCTGACATCATTATAGACAGGAGTTTCTTGAAAAGCAAAAACCCGCAAAGACTTTTCATGTTATTCTGAGCAACCCCTTGGCAGGGGATGAAAAAAAGGGAGATCTCAAAGGGATCTTTGTTTACACATTTCCCTGTCTCCACACAACCTTTCTTGTGGCATATCAATGGGATCCTTCAACACGGACCTTGCTAGCCCTGGGAGTTCATGAAGATTTCTACAGGGATTTAAAAAAACAAATATAAGAAAGCACAAAAAAAGAGGGGTTTCCCCCTCTTTTCGTATTTTTGCGCTTTTCTGCCGGTCTTGCGACCGCTTTCTTTTCAGACACTTCCGAGATATTTCAGTTCAGGCTTTTTCCAAAGGCATGGCGATACGTTCCACCGAAAGAGCCCGGCCCGTCTCGTCATCCACCTCGGCAAGCAACCCCCGAAGCTGCACGTTCCGGGAACAAACCTCGAACTTGGAAGGCAAACCGTTGAGAAAACGCGACAAGGTTCCTTCCACTTCCATGCCGATAACCCCTCCATGCCCTCCGGTCATTCCCGCATCGGTAATCACTGCGGTTCCTCCGGGAAGAATCTCCTCGTCCGCCGTCTGGATATGGGTATGGGTTCCCACAACGCAGGAAACCCTTCCGTCCAGATAGTGAAAAAGAGCCCGCTTCTCCGAAGTAGCCTCGGCGTGAAAATCCACGAAAACGCAGAGAGCGTCGTTCTCTTCCAGCAGAGCATCCGCTTTCCGAAAAGGACAATCCAGAGGAGGCATATAGACCCGGCCCTGAAGGTTGATCACCCGAAGGCGCTTTCCCTTTTTCTCCAGCACCACCGTACCCGATCCGGGGCATCCCGGAGGATAGTTGGCGGGCCGAAGCACCCGGGCTTCTTCATCCAGCACCGGAAGGAACTCTTTCTTGTCCCAGGTATGATTGCCTCCGGTAATGCAATCCGCCCCAAAACCGAAAATTTCGTCCATCACCTTTCGGGTAAGTCCGAAACCGCCTGCGGCGTTTTCTCCGTTTACGATCACGAAATCCAGGGGGCCCCGGTCCGTTTTGATGTGCGGAAGCAGGGAGCCCATAGCCTCCCTGCCGCTCCGTCCCATAAGATCGCCGATAAAAAGAATTCGCATCTCTTTATAACATTTCTTTTCCGCTTACTTGGCGTAATCTACTGCCCGGGTTTCCCGAACCACGGTAATCTTGATCTGTCCGGGATACTTCATTTCCTCTTCCACTTTCCGGGCCATATCATAGGCAAGTTTGGCAATGCCCGCATCATCCGCCACGTTGGGGGATACAATAACCCGTACCTCCCGGCCGGCCTGAATGGCATAGGCCTTGCTCACTCCGTGGAAGGACTTGGCGATGCCCTCAAGTTTTTCCAGCCGCTTGATGTAGGCATCCAGGCTCTCCCGCCGGGCACCCGGCCGGGAGGCGCTCACCGCATCCGCCGCCGCCACCAGCACGGCATATACCGTCTGGGGCTCTTCGTCCTCGTGATGCGAGGCGATGGCATTCACGATATCCGGAGATTCGCCGTACCGCTTGGCGAGATCCGCCCCGATCATGGCATGGGGACCTTCGATCTTGTGATCCACCGCCTTGCCGATATCGTGAAGCAGCCCCGCTCGTTTGGCAAAACTTTCGTCCAGTCCCAGCTCCGCCGCCATGATGCCCGTGATATGGGCCACCTCAAGGCTGTGAATCAGGGAATTCTGGCCGTAACTGGTACGGAACTGAAGCTGCCCCACCAGTTTCACCAGCTCTCCATGCAGGTTCTTGATTCCCGCTTCGAGAAGAGCCTCTTCTCCCGCATTCAGAATTTCTTCGTCCACTTCGTTCCATGCCTTGGTTACAAGCTCTTCGATCCGGGCGGGATGAATTCTTCCGTCCACGATCAGCCGCTCCAGAGAACGCCGGGCCACCTCACGCCGCACGGGATCGAAACTGCTTACCGTAACGGCCTCGGGGGTATCGTCCACGATAAGATCTACCCCGGTGATGGTTTCGAAAGCCCGGATATTCCGGCCTTCCCGGCCGATAACCCGGCCCTTCATCTCGTCCGAAGGCAGAGGAACCACGCTTACCGCCACCTCCGAAGTATGCTCCACCGCGCAACGCTGAATCGCGATGGAAAGAATCTCCTGAGCCTTGCGGTCCGCTTCCCGTTTGGTCTGCTCCTCCATCTCCTTCAGCCGAAGGCCGATACGATGATTGGCTTCTTCCTCGGCTTCCGCGAGAAGGGTCTGCTGCGCTTCCTCCCGGGACATCTGGCCGATCTCTTCCAGGCGTTGAAGCTGCTGTTCCCGAATCTCCTCGATTTCTTCGCTGCGTTTTTTGAGCTTGTCCTGACCGTTCCGCAGATCGTCTTCGCGACGGGTAAGGGAATCCAGCTTCTTGTCCAGATTCTCCTCTTTCTGCTCCAGCCTGCGTTCCGCACGCTGAAGCTCTCCCCGGCGCTCCTTGACCTCTTTCTCGGTCTCCGAGCGAAGCCGGTGAACTTCCTCCCGAGCTTCGGAAAGAAGTTCCTTCTTCTGACGCTCCGCCTCCTGCTTATAGGAACGAAGCATTTCCTCAGCCTGAACCCGGGCGCTGGAAAGCCCCCGCTGTTCAAGCACTTTGTGCACGAGCAAACCTCCGGCCAAGCCGAGGGCAAGCCCGAACACAAGCCATAAGACATTCATGAGTGCTCTCACCCCTTATTGAGTTGTCAATGTACGGCTTCCTGTATGAACAAATCTTCTCCCCCAAAACAGGGAAGGGAGGAATTTCCATCTGAAGCCAGACGGAAACTATTGTAACGGTAAGAGCCTCTTCCCACAAGAGAAAAGAATCTTTTCTGAAAAAGTTTCGGGCAAACCCTTGGATTTTCCCGACATGTTCTCTCTTCCTTTCTAGGGAGCGAGCATGCAGAAATCGCTCCTCTCATCCCCGCAAGGATTCGTCAGAACATATTCCCGGGCTTTATCAAGCTCGGATTCATTTCGGATAACCCTCTCCCAGTAATTGTGCTGCCACAATCTTCCGGAAAAAGGTTTCCAGGCCTTTTCCCGGACTCCGCGAATATAGGCGCGGGTGGTCAACCTTTTGAAACGCCGCACCACCTCGGGCAAAGACAAGGAAGAGGGACTTTCTCCCAGGACGATAATTCCATGAACGTGATTGGGCATCACGATAAAAACATCCGTCTCAACGCCGGGATAGCGAGCAGGCATTTCCTTCCAGATTTTTTGCACCATCTCCCCCGGAGGATTCAATTCCACGCAACCCTCCGTAATCCGGCCAAAGAGAGATTCCCGGTTCTGCACGCACATTGTCACGAAATAAAAACCCGCATCCGAATAATCGTATCCCCGCAATCGGATGGAATGGCGCCGGAAAAAATGCTTCGGCACGTTGTCTTTATCCGGATTATTTCCCATCGTTTTCCTCCGTACATTTTCCGTCATACCAAAACCCTCGGAAATTCATATCTCCTATTGTAACAAATGGTAGGGGCAGACCCCCGAATCTGCCCTGATGGGCCTCATTCGCCAAACCTATGTGCCCTGCGTCTGCCATGATGGGCGGGTTTTCCCCAAATACGTTTGGCAGGTTACCGCATACCAGGGCGGGGACGGGGCCCCGCCCCTACCAAAACCCGCGATATACCCGCCTCTTCAAAATTATAATTCCACGGTAGGGGCAGACCCCTGTGTCTGCCCTGATGGGCCTCATTCGCCAAACCTATTTGCTCCGAATCTGCCCTGATGGGCCTTATTCGCCAAATCTATTTGCTCCGAGCATATCGGCGCA
>DAIPKP010000085.1:0-10130 GCA_036769705.1 Synergistaceae bacterium | reverse complement strand
AAGCGGCTCTGCGGGTACACGATTTTATCGACAAGGTGGCTCCCTTCGAGAACACCACCATCCTCCTCACCGGAGAAAGCGGCACCGGCAAGGAGGTAGCGGCCCGGCTGATTCACGAAAAATCCGGCTGTTCCGGGGAGTTCATTGCTCTCAACTGCGCGGCGGTTCCCGAAAGCCTGCTGGAAGCGGAACTTTTCGGACACAAGAAAGGGGCCTACACCGGGGCTTCCCAGGATCGCCAAGGTCTTGTGGAGGCCGCCGCGGGAGGCACCCTCTTTCTGGACGAGATAGGGGACATGCCGCTTCCGCTTCAAAGCAAGCTTTTGCGCTTTCTCGACTCCCGAAGCATCCGCCCCCTGGGCTCCACCCGGGAAAAACAGATCTCTCTCCGGGTAATATGCGCCACCTGGGAAGATTTGGAAACAAAGGTACAGGAAGGATCCTTCCGAAAAGATCTCTACTACCGCATCGCCATGCTCCCCATGAAAATTCCTCCTCTTCGGGAACGGAGCCGGGACGTGCTGGAGCTGTTCCGCCATTTTTCGGTACAGTTCTCTCCCCGCATGGGACAGCACCCTCTGGTGCTCTCCCCGGACGTGGAGGAACTTTTTCTGCACTATCCCTGGCGGGGAAACGTGAGGGAGCTGAAGAACCTGGTGGAGCGGCTTTTCATTCTCCGCAATCTTCCGGGGAGAGAACTCCGGCTCGGAGATCTTCCCGAGGAGATGCTGGAGGCCCTTCCGAGGAAGAGCGGCATTCCTTCGGAAGCCCGGCAAGGCTCCTTTGCGGAACAGGTGGGCAATTTCGAAAAAAAACTTCTCCGGGAAGCCCTGGAAGAAGCGGGAGGAAACCGCACCCGGGCTGCGGAAATTCTCGGGCTCTCCCGATACGCCCTTATCCGGAGGCTTCAGCGCCATGCCATGGACTAAGCCAAAACCCCTTCTCTCCAAGGAACTCGGCCTTCGCCAGGCTCCTCTTCCCTTTCTGCTTTCCGAGCTGGACCTTCTTCTGGCTCCCCTGGCCTCCCTGGAGGATCTCCTTCGGCAAAGGCTGGACAAGAACCTTTTCGGCACCCTCCATCCTCCCGCATGGACCGCGGGACTCCACAATCTGGAACCCTGGGAAGAGGAAAACGCCGTGGCTCCGGAAACCCTGGAGGAGCACCTGCTCCCTCAGATAGCCCTCTGCCCGGGGGTACCCGAAGAGATTTCGGACTTTCTGGGAGAAAGGCTGCTTTTATGGGTAAATTCCCGGGGTTATCTTCAGGGGGATATTCCGGAAATGGCAGCAAGCCTCGGCATGTCTGCCTCCGGGTTGGAAAATCTTGTGCCCCGTCTTCAGGCGTGGGTGGACCCTCCGGGGCTTCTCGCCCGAAATTTGGAGGAGTGCCTGCGGCTTCAGCTTCTTCGCCAGCAAAATCCCTCTCCGGACGCCCTGGAACTTCTCGATAGATACACCTTCCTTCTGGAGAAGGGGAATTTCGAAAAGATACGGCACGCCACCCGGTGGAGCTCCAAACGCCTGGAAAAAGCTCTGGAAGCCCTTCGGAAACTGGACCCTTCTCCGGGAAGCTCCTTCAGGCACATCTCCTACGTTCACCCGGAGATCGAAATCACTCTGGAAGGAGGAAAGCCCAGGCTCCGCTTTCTGCGGGAGAACCTTCCGCAGCTGAGGATCGACGGAGACATTCTCCCGTGGCGCCACGAACCCCGGTTGCAACGTCAGTGGAAGGAGATGGTTCATCTTGCCACCTGCCTCGCCCTGCGCTGCCGAAGCAGACTGCTGGTAACCCGGGAGGCCTCGGAAGCGCAGAGAGATTTTCTTGCGGCAAAACAGGATGCCCCGGCTCCTCTCACACTCACTCAAACCGCGGCAAAGCTTTCCTTCTCCCCCTCCACGGTACACCGCATCGCCCGGGCTACCTGGCTCCGCACTCCCCGGGGAACCCTTCCGCTGGAACAGCTTTTCTCAAGGCCCCTCCGGAGCCGTCCGGACCTTTCCGTGGCCCAGCTTCGGCTTTACCTAGAAAAACACGCAAAGGAAAAAAGGCTCTCCTCCCTGGCGAAAGAGCTGGGCATTCCCTCCCGCACTCTCTCCTGGCACCTTCTTCAAATGCGCCGCAAAAAATAACTTCCGGATTTTTTCGTAAAACAAGAAAATGTCCCCAAGCTTTTTACGAAGGAATTTCTTTTGGAGCCGAAAGAAGCCTTCCTAAAGAAAGAGTCTGTGGTATTATGATTCCGGGGAAGTATTTGGGACAAAAGACTCGAAAATGAGTTTTTTCGGGAAGAAAAAGAGGGCAGTTCTCTTTATGGGAACCCCGGAGAGCTTTTCTTTTTTCGGGAAAAGCGCTCTTTTTCCGTTCGTTTTTTTTCAGCTTTTTCGGTAAAAAGCCCTTCTATCATGACGGTTTCAATTCGGGGAAAAAGTTGTATCACAAAAATCTCTCTTTGTACGGGATTGCTGGTTTTCCTTCTTCTTCTGGGAATCAGCTTTCTTTTTTGCTGCCAACAGCGAAAGATACTCCGTAGCCTGGAAGCCCAGAGGCGCTTGCTTTCGGGCTACGTTTTTCTTCGGGAGGAGGCTCCCTTTTTTCTGCATCTTCTTCTTCCGCAAGAAAGAGATGCTTTCGAAAAAAGGCTGCACCAGGAGTACCGGAACTCCCCGGAGATGCTCTACTTCCTTCTGCGCGATTCCCGGGGCAATCCTCTCGCCTTTTCGGATTTCTCCCTCGCCTCTCCGCAGTTCCTCCAAGACGGGGCATCCCGTACGCTTCTTCAAAGCGTTCATTTCCCTCCGCTCCCCCAGGCGGATATCAGGCTTCGCTGCACCCTGAGCCATACATCCCTTCCCCGGAATGTACAAAAAGCTCTTTCGGAAGAAAAAGCCTTTCAAGGCTCCCGGAGCCTCGACCTTTTTTGGGAAATTTTTTCGGGAAAAACGTTTTTGGGAAGCTACCGCCAGGGGTTCGGGCTGGAGGAAACGAACCGGCGGATGATCTCGTACTTCATCATCCTGGGAGGAAGCCTGCTGCTTCTCTTCGGAGGAATTTTTCTGCTTCCTTTCCTATGGCTGCGGAATCTCAAAAGCTCTCTTTCCATCATTACGGAAGATGCGGAGCAGGTGAACCTCTTTCCCCAAGGATCGGAAGAACTCGTGCAGCACCTGGAAAAGAACGAGGACTTTTTTCTTCCCGCTGAGTTCGAGGAGACCAACCGCCTCAAAGAGGCCTTTCGGAAACTCAAAAAAACGCTCCTGGAAGCTCTCCTGCGAGCAGAACAACAAGACTTGGAGCTGGAAAACGCCACGATTCTCGTGAAATACTGCAATCAGGCCCTGGAGAACAGGGTTCGGGAACGTACGGCCTTGCTGGAAGAAAAAAACCGCCAACTGGAAGAAGAAATTCTCCAACGCCGCAAGACGGAAATACGGCTCCGGCACCTGAGCATTACCGACAGCCTCACAAGCCTGAAAAACCGGCGCTATGCCGACGAAATCATGGAAACCCTGGAAAAGGAAAGAGTTCCCTTTTCCCTGGTGCTTCTGGATATCGACGACTTCAAAAACGTAAACGATTCACACGGCCACGACGGAGGCGATCAGCTTTTGGTAAAGCTGGCTTCCATGCTGCGGGAAAGTTTCCGACAACATGAAACCGTAGCACGCTACGGAGGGGAGGAGTTCCTGATCATCCTCCCCGGCACGCCTCCGGAAGAAGCTCTGAACCTGGCGGAGCATTTCAGAATTCAGGTGGCAAAAACGCCCTTCTTCTACCGGAACGACGCCATGTCGATTACCCTGAGCCTGGGAATAGCCTTTCGGGATGAAGAAGTTCCCTCGAAGAGTGTCATAGCCGAGGCAGATGCGGCCCTTTACAAGGCCAAAAGATCGGGAAAGAACCGTTCGGTTCCGGCTTCTCCGGAAAACCTTTGAAACGCTCCTTTCAAATCGGAACAAAACTTCGCAAAAAAACAAAAAAGAAGGCATCTGCAAGAGAGGCGGCAATTCCGACATTTGGAATTACCGCCTCTCTTGCAGATGCGCATATTTCTCTTGACCTCGGAAGATTTTTTGTGATAATCAATAGATAGACTTGTAGTATATCAAAGAAATATAAGGAGGTCCCTCATGTACGAAATACGCTGGCACGGTCGGGGAGGCCAGGGCAGTTTCACCGGAGCCAAGCTCCTTGGAACCGCCGCAGCTCTCTACGATCATCGGTACGCCCAGGCCTTTCCTTCCTTCGGACCCGAGCGCCGGGGAGCACCGGTTCTCGGTTTCAACCGAATTTCCGATACGCCCATTCATCTGCGCAGCGAGGTAGATCGATGCGACGCCATTCTTCTCCTGGATGAAACCCTCTGGGAAGAATCCTTTCTGGAGGATCTCAAGCCCCGGGCCCTGGTTCTCATGAACTCCTCCAAGCCCTTCGAGGATTCCCGCATCCTCTCCCTGGACGCCACCCGGCTGGCCCTGGAAATTCTGGGGCGCCCCATGGCCAATACCGCCATGCTGGGGTACTTCGCCGCCAAGGCTCCTCACATAGTTTCCCACGAAGCATGCCTGAAATCCCTGAAACAAACCATGAAGCCCGCTCACGCCGAAAAAAATGCCGCCCTCTTCGAAGCGGCTTTTCGGGCGGGAAAGGAGTAGCGCCATGAAAGATTTCTCCATGTCCCCCTCTCCCCGGCTGGACTCCCTGGAAGATTTTCCTCGGGGAAGCAGCTTTCCCTCCTTCTACATTACCGAAAAGAATGCGGGATGGCGAGTTTTCCGCCCGGTACTGGATACCCAGAAATGCGTGGGCTGCGGCCGCTGTTATCTACTCTGCCCGGACGGCGCCATCCATCAGGAATCCGAAAAAATCTTCGTCATAGATTACGATTTCTGCAAGGGCTGCGGCATCTGCGCCCAGGAGTGCAAGCTCGGAGCCATCTCCATGCGCAAGGAGGGAGAGGAATGAACAGCTACGCCTTTCTGAACGGCAACGAAGCCGCCGCATGGGGAGTTCGTCTCTGCCGCCCCCAGGTGGTGGCGGCCTATCCTATAACGCCCCAAACCAAGGCGGTGGAAAAGATCGCCCAGTTCGTACAGGACGGAGATCTCCTCTGCGAATATCTCCACGTGGAATCCGAACACAGCGCCATGTCCTGCTCCATCGGGGCCAGCTCCGTGGGAGCCCGAACCTTTACCGCCACCTCCTCCCAGGGATTGCTCTACATGGCGGAATGCCTTCCCTACGCCTCGGGAGCCCGGCTTCCCATCGTCATGATGAACGCCAACCGGGCCATCGCAACCCCCTGGAACATCTACGGGGATCAGATGGATATGCCCTATGTGCTCAACTCCGGGTGGATTCAGCTTTTCGCGGAAAATGCCCAGGAAGCCCTGGATTTGATCATCCAGTCCTTCCGCCTGGGGGAGGACGAAAAAATCCTCGCTCCGGTGATGGTGAATCTCGACGGCTTCGTTCTCACCCACACCTACGAGAAGGTGCACATTCCCTCTCAGGAAGAAGTGGACGCCTTTCTTCCCGCTCCGAAACCCCGGGAGCACATGATGAACGACGAATCTCCCATGAGCATGTGCATCTCCGCGGGAAACCAGCACAACCTGGAGTTCAAAATCCGGCAGCATCGGGACCTTCTTCCGGCGGAAGAACTTTTCGAAGGGATCGACAAAGAGTATGAAAAAGCTTTCGGCCGAGGCTACGGAGGAGCCCTGGAGGGGTATCGCACGGAAGATGCGGAGCATCTGCTTCTGGCCACGGGAAGCGTCTGCGGAACCCTGCGCCATATGGTGGATTTGCTTCGGGAAGAGAGACACTCGGTGGGACTCGTCAAGATGCGCATGCTTCGCCCCTTTCCCGTGAAAAGGCTGGGAGCTCTCTGCAGCGGGGCCAAAACCCTGGGAGTGCTGGATAAAAACCTCTCTTTCGGCTACGAAGGAACGGTTTTTACCAACGTGAATTCCGCTCTCCATCAGGAGGGGATTCCCCTTCGGAGCTACAACTTTATCGGAGGATTGGGAGGCCGGGACATTACCCGGCAGGACGTAAGGTCCATGGTGCGTGTGCTGGAGGAATCCGACAAGACCACCGAGAAGATCCATTATCTCAATGTGAGGTGTGCCCTATGACGAAGCTGAATGCCCGTACTCTTTCGAAGGAGGAACATTTTTACGGCCACAAGGCCTGCGGCGGCTGCGGTGAAAGCCTCGCCCTGCGACTGGCCCTGAAGGTTCTGGGAAAAGAAGCCTATCTCTCTCTGCCGGCAGGATGCATGGCGGCGGTTTCCTTTATCTACCCCAATATGGCCTTCCGGAACAACGCCATGATCACCCCCTTTGCGGCTACCGCCTCGGTAGCTACGGGAATCGAAGCGGGGCTCAAGGCTCTGGGCAAGAAAAACCCCCTCTCGGTAGGCTTCGCCGGCGACGGAGGCACTGCGGATATCGGCATCCAGGCTCTTTCCGGAGCTCTCGATCGAAACCGTAAATTCATATACATCTGCACGGATAACGAGGCCTACATGAACACGGGAATCCAGCGAAGCGGCCTCACTCCCTTCGGAGCCGCCACCACCACCACCCCTGCGGGAAGGGCTATCCGGGGAAATCTGGGGCGCAAGAAAAATCTCTTCGAAATCGTGGCGGCCCACGGCATCCCCTACGCCGCCACCGCAAGCATAGGGTATCCCGAGGATTTCCTCGCCAAGGTGCAGAAGGCCAAGGAAACCGAGGGGCCTTCCTATATTCAGGTCTACTGCCCCTGCCCCACCGGATGGGGGTATCCTCCGGAGATCACCGTGGACCTGGCAAAGGAAGCGGTGGATACGGGATTGTGGTTTCTCGGAGAGTTCGAGGAAGGTATCTTCTGGCTGAACCGGAAACCTCGAGCATTCGCCTCCCTGAGAGAGCATCTTGCCCGACAGGGGCGTTTCCGGCATCTTCAAGAAGAGGACCTTGCAGCCCTGGAAAGAGAACGAGACCACATCTGGGAAAGCAAATTCAACCTCTGGCCTCTGGCGAAATAGGGGCTTTTTCTTGCATCCTGCTATAATGAGCGTCGCCGGATATGGCGGCAAAAGGAAGGCCGCCCCGAAGCCATCACAGTAAAGGAATGAAGCCCGTGAACTCGAGCAAAGGATCCATTTTCGAGATTTTGAAAAAAAGAATTATCGAGCTGGAGCTCGAACCGGGGTGCGTGATCAACGAGAAGGATCTCGCGGAGGAGTTCGGCGTCAGCCGCACTCCGGTGCGGGAATCCCTTATCAAACTCTCCCAGATCGGCCTGGTGGAGACCCGCCCCCGGGTGGGAACCTTCGTGACCCAGATCGACCTCCAGCAGGTAAAAAACGCCTACGAAGTGAAAAAAAACCTCGAAGGCCTGGCGGCGGAGCTGGCGGCACGGCGAGCCACGGAACGGGAGATCGAGGAACTTTTTAGCATCATCCGGCGTTTCGAGGAATACGACATCGTGGAGGATTACAAACTCTGCATTCAGGACGACCAGCGGTTTCACCAGATTACCCGCATGGCCTCCCGGAACGAGACGCTCATCGAAATTCTGGACATGCTCAACACCCGAACCGCCCGGTTTCTCCAGTACATCCGCTACGTCATTACTGACTATACCTGGTTCAGCGAATCTCTCCGGAGCATTGCGGAAGCCCTGCGAAAACGAGATGGCGAAGCGGCCCGGCTGCACACGGAGGTGCATACCAAGGAATTTCTCGACCAGATGTCCCGCCGCTTTTTCGGGGGATAAAAGAACGCAAGGAAAAGGAGCGATTTCCCATGAGCAAGGAAATTCCGAAGATACAAGCGGAAACTCCGACACAGCTTTACAACTACGTAAACGCCAAGCTTCTCGGCTTGATCTGTGAAGAACCGGATCCCCTGGCAAACCTCGCCAACGCCGCAGCTCTGCTCTATCTGCTGCTGGACGATCTGAACTGGGCGGGATTCTACCTGATGCAAGAAAAAGAAAATGCTCTGGTCCTGGGCCCTTTTCAGGGCAAACCCGCCTGCACCCGCATTCCTCTGGACAAGGGCGTTTGCGGCGCCGCAGCCCGAACCGGGGAAATCCAGATCGTACCGGATGTCCATCTTTTTCCGGGGCATATCGCCTGCGACGGAGCTTCCGCCTCGGAGATCGTGCTTCCTCTGATACGGGAAGGCCGAGTCTTGGGAGTTCTCGATCTGGACAGCCCTCTCCGGGGGCGCTTTTCCCGAGAGGATGCGGAGGGACTTTCGAAATTCGTGGCAATTCTGCATACATACGTGGCCTGGGATATTCTTTCCCGGTAGGAGAAAATCATGAAAAAACCCGCCGAAAACGTGGAAACCGCCTATTTTGCGGGAGGCTGCTTCTGGTGCATGGTCTCCCCCTTCGACATCCTGGAGGGCATTCTCGAGGTCCGATCGGGATACATGGGAGGACATCTTGAAAATCCTTCCTACGAGGACGTGAAGAAACAAATCTCCGGGCACTACGAAGTTATCCGGATTCTCTACGATCCCCGGATCATAAGCTATGCCACTCTGCTGGAAGCCTTCTGGCGCCAGATCGACCCCACGGACCCGGAGGGACAATTTCACGACCGGGGCTCCTCCTACCGTACCGCCATTTTTTACATTACCCCGGAGCAGCGGGACCAAGCCCGGGCATCGAAAAAGGCCCTGGAAGAATCCAAACGCTTCGACGCTCCGGTGGTGACGGAAATTCTCGAGGCCTCAGCCTTTTATGATGCCGAAGAATACCACCAGGATTTCCACCGCAAGAATCCCCAAGAGTACAAGCTGGACCGGAGCAAATCCGGAAGGGACGAATTTATCCGCAAATACTGGGGAGACGAGTATTTCGACATCTACGAAGGAAAAGAGCTGAAACCGGAATCGTAAAATTTGAGGGTTCCCTCCGGAAAGATAAAACAGAGATCATTCCACACGGAAATTCCCGAAGGTAAGGACCCTCCGCAAAGAAACCCGTACAAGCCCCTTTCGGCTGAACAAGCCTAAAAGGGCTTGTATCATATCGGCTCCTTCATGAAGGCCTTGAAAAAGAACAAAAAAAACGGCATGCGGAAGAAAACGTGGGAAAAAAGAAAACATCTAAATATCAAAGAAAAGAATATTAACAAAATATACATTCTTGTCGATACTAAAAAAGTTGAACGATCAAAAAACTCTTTGTGCATATCGGTTCTCTCGTAACCACTCTACTCTGCCGTTTAAAAGCACAAAACCTTCAAGGAGGACGTTAAGATATGAATTCACTTCGCGGAAGATTGATTACGGTATTTCTCGTTATGGCCCTGGCGGCCATGGGCATCATCGGGTTTTTTGCGGTAAACCGGTCGAGCAACGCTCTCATCGATGTCTCCTGGAAAGAGGGAGATGCCCGGGCTTCGGAACTGGGCACCAAAATAAATGCATATCTTCGAGGACGAATCGACGTCTTAGAAGTGGAAGCAGAGCAGAGTGCAATCCGGGGCATGAATTGGGAGGAACAGGAGCCCGCCCTGGCTCCCCTCTATGATCGCTTTGACTTCCTCGATATTTTCGTGGCGGATTCCCGAGGAGAGGCTGCCTTTGTTCATCGGGATGTCCAGGGGGTCAACGTCAAGGATCGGGACTATTTCAAACAGGCCTTTTCACAGAAAAAAGCCGTTATTTCCAATCCCATCGAAAACCGGGCCACGGGGGATCTTACCTTCGTTTATGCCGTTCCCATCTTGGGAGAGAACGGAGCTGTGGCAGGAGTGCTTGTGGCGTCGGAAAACCTGGAGGCCATCGCCCGGGAAGTATCGTCTATTCAGTGGGGAGAAAAGGGATACGCTTTTCTTGCAGATACCCGGGGAATCCTTGTGGCGCATCCCGTAAAAGAACTCGTGGGAAAACTCAACATCAGTGAACCTAGCGACAAGATCGCTCCGGAGCTTGCGGCGGGAATGCGGCGGGGACTGGAAGGGAATTCCGGCCGGGTGGAGTACTATTTCAACGGCATAGACCAGATGAACGCCTATGCTCCGGTGCCCCTCACGGGATGGATTACGGGTATCACCGCTCCTCAGGAGCAGTTTCTCGCCCCCGTGCGGGCGCTGCGGAACATCATTCTCGTGGCATCC
>DAIPKP010000205.1:0-1974 GCA_036769705.1 Synergistaceae bacterium | reverse complement strand
CACGCTTACCGCCGCAGCGCCTTCGATAATCTGGTGGTGCTGGTGGTAGACGAAAGCCATGGCCCTCTCGATGGTCTCCTCGGGCATTCCGGAAATTCCCGTAATGTTCTTGCTGATATAGGCGAAATTTCCGGCGGAGGCGCTTCCACAGAGCCCGTCCGCGATGGTCTCCTCCTCCTCCACGGGGAACACCTTTCCCGCCTTGAAGGCTTCGGGCCAGGCGGGATTGGCTTTTGCATGGGCTCCCCATATCTCGATGCCCGGCTTCAAAGCCCTGGCGGCGGTCATCACTCCCGAAAGAAGGCCTCCTCCGCTCAAGGGGCAGATAATCGCCTCCAGCTCGGGCTCCTCCATAAGCATCTCCAGCCCCAGGGTACCCTGCCCCGCAGCGATGTACAGATCCTCGAAGGCGGAAACGTAGGTAAGCCCCTCTTCCTCCCGAAGGCGGAAGGATTCCTGCTCCGCCTCGTCGTAGAAATGCCCCGCCACTTTCAGCTCCACGAAATCTCCTCCCAGGTTGCGAATGGCCTGGCGTTTGGTCTCCGGACACATGCCGGGAACGCAGATCACCGCTCGGGTCTGGAGCATCTTTGCCGCAAGAGCCACGCCCTGGGCGTGATTTCCCGAAGAGGCGGTTACCACTCCCCGGCGCCGTTCCTCCTCGGAAAGAGAAAACATCTTGTTCAGGGCTCCCCGGATTTTGAAGGAGCCGCACTTCTGGTAATTTTCCCATTTCACGAAAACCTGGGCCCCGCTTTTTTCGCTGAGAGGAAAGGAGTACTCCAAAGGAGTGGAGCGGATGCGCCCTTGCAGAAAACGTGCCGCCAAAAGAATATCCGTAATTTTCGGTTCTATGTTCATGGACGTTCCTCCTTAGTGAAGCGTGAAATCGTTGAAAAACCGGCTTTCCCGGAAGATGAGTCTACCCTAGTATTACCGGAAAAAGCTGTCAAGCAAAGGGGCATCCTTTTGGGAAAAAAGAAAAATTCCTTAAAATAAAGCGTTTTTATTGCGGTCGTTCTGGGTAAGTGGTATGGTAAAAAAAGAAAATTATATTTTCGCAAAGGAGGAAGTTGTAATGAGACGACGCAGCGTATGGTGTGTAGCCCTTCTCGTGGCTTTTCTCGCCCTGGGGGGAGCGTGTTTGGCGGCAGAGTACATGGGAACCAGGATTTCCATAGCTCCTCTCGTGGTAAACGGAGCACTTGTACCGGATCAGGTTACGGATGCCCGGGTAGTAGGGCTTATGGGAGCGGTAAGTTCCGAGGTGGGAGCCAAGAGCCTTTACTGGAGGAATAACCGGGGCGGAAGCGGACGTCCCATCCTCTACGTGGGAACTTTTGGAGAAATAGAATTGAATGGCAAATGGCGTATCCCGCGCATTCCTCTCAAAATTGGAAGGAATGAAATCAAGGTAACCGTGGTTCCCCTGAAGGGAAAACCCGTTACCGAGCTGACGGTAATTCATCGTACAAACTGACGCTCCATACGTTTTCTCATAAATGCTCTCATCTGCGCGTTCAAAAGTGCCCCTTCGGGGGCATCTTTTTTTGTAAAGCTTTGATATGCGGGGGGATTTTTTCATGGCTTTTTATGGTTGAACGATAAAAACTATCGACCAGGTTTAGCGCCGTCGCCCCCCGTGAGGGGGGCGACTACTGCGCCGTAAATTGCGGCGTGGGTACCTCCGGGTTTCAATCCACGCCCCCGCGAGGGGGGCGACCAGATTCCGCCGCCGTATTTTCGAATTACCCGATGTTTCAATCCACGCCCCCGCGAGGGGGGCGACGAGAGGGCACGGCAAGACGAATATGGAGAACAGGTGTTTCAATCCACGCCCCCGCGAGGGGGGCGACTATCTCCCTTGAGGTTGTTTTGGAGCGTCAGCTTGTTTCAATCCACGCCCCCGCGAGGGGGGCGACTTTACCGTACAGGTGCATGGGGCAGGGATTCCAGGTTTCAATCCACGCCCCC
>DAIPKP010000204.1:0-1987 GCA_036769705.1 Synergistaceae bacterium | reverse complement strand
GCCGTTCACGGGGAGAGATGTCCAGCCTGGCAAAATCCTTCTGCTGCTTTTCCAGCGCTTTCCGGGATCGTCGCTCCAGATCCTCTTCGGAAAGGGTTCCCGCAGCGAGATCCTGAAAATCCTTCTTTTCCACGGGGAGAAGCGAGAAGGGCATGGGTCCCACAGTTTGGCACGCCCCCTCCAGCCGTTCCAGAAGCCTTCCGTAAATAGTGGCCTCCACAGAGTCCGCATAGCAGAGGTTCAGCACCTCCACCGTATGATGCTTCTGCCCTATCCGGTCGATACGTCCCACCCGCTGTTCTACCCTCATGGGGTTCCAGGGAAGATCGAAATTGATAAGCAGATCCGCAGTTTGCAGATTCAACCCCTCGGCGGCGGCATCCGTACAGAGAAGCACGTCGATGTTCTCCTGAAGGAACTGCTTTTTTACCTCCTCCCGGGATACCCGCATCATTCGGGTTCCCTCAAAGCTCTCGCAAGAGGTTTGGGGAAAGAGCTTCCGAAAATGTTCATTCCAGAAAAGGCTCCCCCCCTTCCCCGTGTAAGTGCCTATCCGCATGGAGGGGCTCTTTCGGTAGAGGCATTCCAGAATATGGCGCAGGGTGTCCAAATAACGGGTAAAGATAACGGTCTGCCGGATGCGTCCCCCGGAAGCCTTTCGGCGTTCCATCTCTCCCAGAAGGTACTGGAGCTTGGAAGGGGTCTCCCTGTTCACCCTCATGGTCTCCAGCATGCTCTTCAGGTACGCTGCCTCCCACTTCAGATCCTCCGGAGTACGATGCTTCAAAAAAGCTTCCAAAAGGCGATCATCCGGGGAATCCGTCTCTTCATCCACCTCTTCAAAAGAATCTTCCGAAAGCACAACTCCCTGTTCATGCCGCAGAGTAGCCTCCACCTTGCAAAGCCTTCTTTCGAGAGACTGTCCCAGAGCGTAGAAGCTGGAGGCGCAGCGCTGGCGCAAAAAGCTGAGATAGAATCCCAGACTGCATATCTGACGGGTCTCCCCTTTCGTTCCTGCCCCTTCTACGGCACTCTCCACAATCACCCGCCCCAGCTCTTCGCAATACTCCTCAAGCTTGGCGTAGATACGCTTCTCACCATCTGAGAAGGTAAGTCCGGGAAGGGGACGAATTTCCCGATGAGGGAGCGTGCGGTTCAGCTTTCCTTCTTTACTGTATTCATGCAGCAATGTCCGGGTATGCCGGAACATTACCCGGGAGAGAGGAGCCCCAGCGAAGAAAAGCGGTGTCAAATACTTCCAGTCCGAAGAAAGAAGATGTCGCTCCTTCTCCAGGAAACGCTCCTTTCCCGATCTCACTTTTTTGTCATCGAAAGAAGTTTGAAGAAAATCCCAATAGAGAGGATCCTGCTCCTCCAGAGCCCTGAAAACCCCCCGCAGAAAATCCAGATCCCCCGAAGAACCTTTTTTTTCGGAGATTATGCGGCTCAGAATGTCGTAGTAGGCTCGTACCAGGGTGGGAGATTCTCCGAAGGGTCCTACCCGCCGGGTAAGGCAGAACAGGTCGTACACCTCAATCCAGTCAAGCTGCATGGGGGTAGCTGTCGCCAGCCAGAGAGCCTGGGTGTGAGGCAGCACCGTATCCCGTACCGCCTTATAGAGCTTGCCAAACTCCGGATTGTTGCGGCAGTTGTCCGATTTCTGGGGATTCTGTCGGCGCAGGGCATGGGCCTCGTCCACCAGCACCACATCAAAGGGGGGGGAATACGTCATCTCCCGCTGTCTCTCGGGCCTCTCCAGAAGCCCCGTGGAGAGAATAAGCAGGTTCGGAGCAAAAAGCCCCTTCTAAAAAAACCTCTCTTCCCGGGGAAACCATCCCTCATGCCGAATCGTCGGGCCGGAACGCCCCAACTGGAAGGGGAGAAAGAATTTGTCTCCCATCTCCCGAAGCCACTGCTCCCCCAATCCCGGAGGCGAGGCGATAAGGATACGCTCCGCTCTGCCGCTTAACCAGAGAGAGCGGAGGGC
>DAIPKP010000203.1:0-1999 GCA_036769705.1 Synergistaceae bacterium | reverse complement strand
AAAACGCCAAGCTTTCCCCGATCTCCGTGATTTCGGGCATTTCGGACGGCATGTATACCGAAATCTCCGGAGATCTTCGGGAGGGCATGGAAGTGGTCACCGCCGTTACCGGAGGAGGGGGATCCGAAAAGGGAGGTGCTCTCTTTGGCTTTGGTCCTCGTCGATAAGGTTCACAAAACCTACGCCCTGGGCGATTTGGAAGTGCACGCCCTTCAAGGGGTCTCTTTCTCCATCGAAGAGGGGGAGTTCGTCTCTATCATGGGAGCCTCGGGATCCGGCAAATCCACCCTCATGAACATTCTCGGTTGTCTCGACATTCCCAGCCGGGGGGAGTATAGCCTGGAAGGGCAGGATGTGAGTCGCCTGAAGCCGGAGGAGTTGGCGGATATCCGGAGGGATACCATCGGCTTCGTCTTTCAGGGATTCAATCTCATTCCCAAAATGACCGCCCTGGAAAACGTGGAACTTCCCATGCTCTACAAGGGGATCAAATCCCGGGAAAGAATGGAGCGGGCTCTCAAGGCCCTGGAAGCGGTGGAACTGGGCGATCGGGGGGAGCACCAGCCTCATCAGCTCTCGGGAGGTCAGCAGCAACGGGTGGCCATCGCCCGGGCCCTTGCCAACGACGCTCCCCTCATTCTGGCGGATGAGCCCACGGGGAATCTCGACAGCCATACCAGCGAAGAGGTGATGCGGCTTTTCGTTCGGCTGAACGAGGAGACCGGAAAAACTTTGATCCAGGTAACTCACGAGTTTGATATGGCCCGATTCGGGAAACGGATTCTTACCTTCAAGGACGGAAAAATGATTCGGGACGAGGAGGTGGCTTCCTCATGATGAGCCTCGGGGAGACCGCGAAAATATCCTTCCGGGCTCTGAGAGCCAACAAAACGCGCTCCGCCCTCACCATGCTGGGTATCGTCATCGGGGTTACCGCGGTAATCGTCATGTTCGCCGTGGGGAACGGGGCGAATCGACAGATCAGCCAGCAGTTCGCCAGCCTTGGAACCAATATCCTCATGGTGCGTCCCGGAACCGATCGGGGCCCCGGAGGCGGCGCGAGGAGCGAGGTAAATACCCTGGTGGTGGAGGATGCCTACGCTCTTGCGGAACACTGCAGCGCCGTGGCCTATGCCGCTCCGGTATACGGCGGAGGCGCCCAGATCGTTTACGGAAACGCCAACTATCCCGCCCGCATTACCGGCACCACTCAGGACTATTTTGCCGTTCAGGATTGGGAGCTCGCCGCAGGGCGTACCTTTACGGATCAGGACGTCCGGAGCGCCACCAAGGTTTGTGTCATAGGGCAGACCATCGCGGAGGAGCTTTTCGGATGGGAAGATCCTCTCGGCAAGGTGATCCGGGTTAAAAAGGTTCCCATGATGGTGGTGGGAATTCTGGAAGAGCTGGGGGACAGTCCCCGGGGGGACGATCAGGATGCGGTGGTGCTGGTTCCCGTTACCACCGCTCTGCGAAGAATGTTCAGCCCTCCCAAACCGAACAGCGTATCCATGATATCCGTAAAGGCGGTGGACCAGGACCGTCTCGAACTCGCCCAGAGACAGATCGAGGAGCTATTGGCCATACGTCACAAAATACGGCCGGGACAGCAGAACGATTTTGTCGTACACAATCTTACCCAGTTCATCGAATCCGCCAAAAGTGCCACCGCAGTAATGACCCTGCTTCTTACGGCGGTGGCGGGAGTTTCTCTTCTGGTGGGGGGTATCGGTATCATGAACATCATGTTGGTCTCCGTCACCGAACGAACCCGGGAAATCGGCATACGTATGGCCATCGGAGCCAAAAGCGGGGACATTCGGCTCCAGTTTCTCGTGGAGGCCCTCACTCTCTCCCTTCTCGGAGGCATTGCAGGAATTCTTCTCGGCCTGGGAGGAGCCCATCTCATCTCTTCCGTCTTCGGATGGGCCACGGAGGTCTCACTTCTCTCCATTCTTCTCTCCTTCGGCTTCTCCGGTTTCGTGGGAATCTTCTTCGG
>DAIPKP010000006.1:0-51027 GCA_036769705.1 Synergistaceae bacterium | reverse complement strand
TTTGGGGGTTGACAAAGATGCAGGGAAAAAATAGAATTGCATTCCGTGCTTGATACATGCCATGTATGCAATAAAGTGATGCAGGAATGCGTTGCTATGGTGCATCTACAGAGGAAAGGAGCGATTCGTCATGAAGGACGTACGGAAAAGAATGCTGATGGCGGATTTGGGAATGCTTGGAGCCGCCCTTTTGTGGGGAACCGGTTTTGTGGCCATGAAAGCGGCGGTGGAAGGAATTCCTCCCTTTTTTCTGGTGGGTACGCGATTTCTTCTAAGCGCTCTCTGCCTTTCCCCGTTTCTGTTCTTTCGGCCCTGGAAGAAGAAGGATCTCCAGGGAGGCCTGGTGGTGGGATTATTCCTTTTTCTGGGTTTTTTCTTCCAGACCACGGGATTGCAGTACACCACGTCGAGTAAGCAGGCCTTTTTCACCGCTACCTACGTGGTGATCACCCCCTTTCTCGTGTGGGGCTTGCGCCGGATTTTTCCGGGGATCCGGGTCTTTCTGGCTGCGGGGCTCTGTTTCTGCGGGGTGGCTCTTCTGAGTTTCGGAGGCTCCCTTCTCGGAGGTATGAATGTGGGAGATTGGCTGAGCCTTATAGGGGCCATCTTCTTCGCGGGGCATCTTATCGCCATCGAGCATTACGCTCCCCGGCAGGACGTGATTCTCCTGGTCTTCTTCCAGGTTTTCGTGGCGGGAATCGTCAGTATCTGCTGTGCGGGAATTTTCGAGAGCTGGCCGGAAACGGTGCCTCTCTCCTCCTGGGCGGGTCTGGCTTATACGGTGGTGTTCGGTACGCTGATAGCCTTTCTGCTCCAGAACTGGGGGCAGAAGTACACCTCCTCCAGCCATGCGGCGCTTCTTTTGGGGTTGGAATCTCTCTTCGGAGCCCTGGCGGGGGTAATGCTGCTGCACGAGGCCTTTACGCTTCCCATGATTTTCGGAGGTCTCCTGATTCTTGCGGGAGTGTTCGTCTGTGAACTCGGTCCGGTGATGGTGCCTGCAAGAAAGGCGAATTCCCGGTCCTAAATAAAGGCTTTTGAGGGGCTTTCTCTTTGCGGGAAAGTCCCTTTTTTCTGCGAGATTGCCCGGAAAAAGGAGGTTTTTGCGGCTGATGGATCCACGGAAACGGATGTTGGCGGCGGATGCGGTTCTTTTCCTGGTGGCCTTTTTCTGGGGCACCAGTTTTGTGGCCATGAAGGCGGCGGTAACGGGAATTCCTCCGTTCTATCTGGTGGGTATGCGCTTTCTCGGAGGAGCTCTCTGCCTCTCGCCCTTTCTTTTCTTCCGCCCCTGGAGCGTGAAAGATTTCAAGGCGGGAATCGTGCTGGGAAGTTTTATCTTTCTGGGCTTTTTTCTGCAGACCCTGGGCCTGCAATATACCACCGCGGGGAAACAGGCCTTTTTTACCGCCATTTACGTGGTGCTGGTGCCCCTCCTAGTATGGGGGCTGCGCCGGATCTTTCCGGGGGTGCGCATCTTTTTGGCGGCGCTTTGCTGCTTTTCCGGAGTGGCTCTTCTGGGGTACCAGGGAAGTCTTTGGGGAGGCATGAATGTCGGAGACTGGCTCAGTTTGGCGGGGGCGGTCTTTTTCGCGGCGCATCTCATCGGCATCGAGCACTACGTGGCCAGAGGGGATGTGATCGTTCTGGTGTTTTTTCAGATTCTCGTGGCGGGAAGCGTGAGCATGTTCTGCGCCCTTCTTTTCGAGTCCTGGCCCGAGGTCATTCCCTCCGCATCCTGGTGGAGTTTGGGATATGCCATTCTTTTCTGCACGGTGCTCACCTTCCTGGTGCAGAACTGGGCGCAGCGTTATACTCCCTCCACCCATGCAGCGATTCTTCTCAGCCTGGAATCCCTTTTCGGAGCTCTCGTGGGGGTGGTGGTGCTGCACGAGGTCTTTACGCTCCCCATGGTTTTCGGAGGGCTCTGCATCTTTGCAGGAGTGCTTCTCTGCGAGATGGGGCCTCTCTGGGTACCTCTCCGCAGGGCGGTATCCCGGCGGTAGGCAAAAGTTTTCCTTCCAGGGATAAGAGAAAACCCCTGGCGAAAAAACATGGAAGAGCGCCCGAGACTTCGGCTTCGGGCGTTTTTCCATGTTCCGGCGAAAACTAACCGCATCCCCATCCCAGCGGACACAATAAAAAGTTGACAAAGGCAAGAGGTTTTGGTAAACATATTTCTGTGCGATAAAAAATCATTTTTTCGTTAAATATTTTGGGCGCGGCATGGAAAAGAACAGGCTGTCTTTGAGAGGAGAGCTATAGTTTTTTTGTAATCCTCGCAGGAGAAGCAAAGACAAGCTGTTTTTCTCCAAGATAAGGACATGATGTATACAAAGCTTTTCTCTCTGGATGGAACTATCTCGGGGAAAGTGTTTGCGTGCCATAAAATAAGAAGCGAGACGACAAAGGCGGGATACAATGAAAGCGTTACCTGAACAAGTAAGAATCGCATGGGAAGATCGGGAAGGTCCTCTCATTTTGTCAACGGTCAATGAAGACGGGATGCCGAATGCGATATACGCGACCTGTGTGTCAAAATTCAGCGAAGATACCATCGTGGTTGCGGATAATTATTTTTTAAAAACACGGGAAAATATACTTGCAGGCAGCAAAGGATCGATTCTTTTCATGACAAAAGAAGGGAAATCGTATCAGATTAAGGGAAGAATCGAATACCACAAAGAAGGGAGTATCTTTGAGGATATGAAACGATGGAATCCTCAAAAACATCCCGGTCATGCTGCAACCGTCTTGAAAGTGGAAGAGGTCTATATGGGAGCAGAGAAACTTCTATAAGACACGATGAAGCCCTTCGTGTTTTTTGTAAGAATAGAAAGATCTCCGGAGTTGCAAAGGGGATTCCACTTCGTGTAAGAAGGGCAGAAGATGCATAAAAAAGCCACTCCATTCTGGAGTGGCTTTCATGCTGCCCGTTTGCTGCCGCAATGTCGAAGGTTTTTTGCGCATCTTTTTCGCCTCCGTCATTCGAATGTCCTGAAGAAACTGGTTTTTGCCCTCATTCGTCACTTGCTTTTCACACGGGACTTTCCTCGGGGAGCACCGGGGAAAGGTCGTCCAGGATTTGCAGTTCTTTCCGTACCAGCCAGAGGGTTACCAGGGCAGAGAGTCCGTCCGCCAGAGGAAAGGTGCTTAACGCTCCGGTGATACCGAAGAACCGGGGCAGGATGACCATCAGAGGGAGTACGAAGAGCACCTGCCGGGAGAGGGAGAGGATCATCGCGGGGAGAGCCTTTCCCAGGGCCTGAAAGACCGTGGCTCCGATAACCTGAAAGCCCACGAGCCATATCCCCAGGCTTATCAGGCGCATTACCCGGATTCCCGTTTCCACCAGAAGGGGATCCGGAGAGAAGAATTCCATGATCTGGGCGGGGAAGCTCTGCAAGAGTACGAAGGCGGTGCAGGAAAATGCGGTGGCCACGAAGCTTGCCAGGCGGATGGCGGCACGGCTGCGATGGTATTGCCCCGCCCCGAAGTTGAATCCTACGATGGGCTGGGCCCCCTGGGAGATGCCGAAGATGGGCATGAAAATGAGGGCGAAGAGCCGCTGGATCACTCCGAAGGCCGCCACGAAAAGGTGCCCCCCGTGGAGAAAGATGGTGGTGTTCGAGATGGCTCCCACCATTCCCACTGCTCCCATGCGAAGAAAGTCCGAAAAGCCGATGGCAAGAATTTCCCCTATCATGGTTTTGCGGGGAATCAGATTCTTCCAGGAGAATTCCAGGCAGCTTCGGCGGCGCAGAAAGAACCAGCTGAAGAGCCAGAGGGCGGAGCACCCCTGACCGATGATGGTGGCCAGAGCGGCTCCCCGGATGCCCAGAGAAAGATTGAAGATGAAGTGCCAATCCAGTACCACGTTTACCAGAGCTCCTACAATCATGGTCATCATGGCGGTCTTTGCCTCTCCCTCCGCCCGGACTACGTTGTTGGAGCTCATGGAGAAGATGTGCAGAGGCACCCCTAAAAGCAGCGTCTCCAGATAGATGACCGCATAGGGGAGAATAGGATCCCGGGCGCCGAAAAAGTAGACGATCCGGTGCAGAAAGGCTCCCACTCCGAGAGGAATGAGAAGCCCCGCGCAGAGGATGAGAAAGAGCACGTTGCCGAAGGCCCTTTCCGCCCGGTTATGATCTTCCGCCCCCAGGGCCCGGGAGATCACCGAAGCTCCTCCCACGCCGATCATGGCAGCGATGGCTCCCATGAGCATGGTAATGGGAAAGATGATGGTGATGCTTCCCAGGGCGGCGGTGCCCACTCCCCGGCCGATAAAGATGGCATCCACCACCTGGTAGGAGGCCATGACGAGCATGCCCACCATGGCGGGGAGAGAAAGCCGGGCGAGGAGAGGCCCTATGGGGTCCTTACCCAGAAAGGCCCGGCTCTTCCGGGGAGCCTGTTTAGGAGATCGGATCATACTGCACCTCGTCTCCGGATTTCAAGTTGTTGCCTCCCCGTATAATGAGCAGATCTCCCGGAGTCAGGCCTTCCAGGATCTGTAGATCCTCCCCCTTCCGGATTCCCGGAATTACTTTCTGCCGGAAGGCCTTTCCCTCCCGCACGGTGAAAACCCGGAATTCTCCCTTTTCCTCCGTCACCGCTCCTGCGGGAATGAGAAGGGCATCTTCCAGGCGGTTTTCCACGAAGAATACCTGGGCGAACATGCCGGGCTTGAGGAGATGTCCCGTGGCGGCGTTGTCCACGTATACCTCCACCCGGGTGGTGCGGGTGGCGGTATCCACGAAGGGGCTGATAAACCGGACGGTTCCCTCGAAGGATTCCCCTTTCATGCCCGTTATCGAAAGCCTGGCGGGCATATTCACGGAGATTCGTGATATTCGGCTCTCCGGAGCCTGAATGGTGGCCTTGAGGGTATCCGTATCCGCCAGGCGTACCACCGCGGTATTGGGGGTAATCATGTTGCCCGGAGCGTGATCGTAATCCTCCAGGATAACGCCGCTGAAAGGAGCTTCCAGGCGGTATTCCGAAAGATCCACTCTCAGGGCTTCCACCTCCGCCCGGGAGGCCCGGAGCTGGGCCTGGGCGAGATCTACCTGGGCCTTGGCGGTGCGGTAGAGGGTCTTTTTGCTGTCGAGCTGCTGCTGCGTGGCGTACCCCTCCTTGAAAAGCCTTTCGTAGCGGCTCTGTTCCATGGAAGCGTTTTCCAGCTCCGCTTGAGCCTGGGCGAGCTGGGCATTTCCCACCAGAACCTGGGCCTGGGCGGAGCGGATTTTCGCGTCCTTTTCCCGGTGGTCCAAAAGGGCGATGGGTTCTCCCCGCTTCACGTATTCCCCCTTGTGTTTCAAGAGTTTTTCCAGGCGTCCCGAAACTTTGCTATAGAGAATGACCTCTTCCTTGGCTTCCAGGGTGGAGCTTTCCTCGAAGCCCTGCTCCACCATGGGGAGGATTTCGGTCTTCATAATTTCTACCCGGGTGGAAGCGGCCTCCCCGGCAAGGGGGGGCGAAAGAAAGGTGAAGCAGCAGAGAGCTCCCAGAAGAAAGAGAGAAAAGAAGCCTTTTTTTATCGTTTTTTCGAGGGAAAACATTACTGAATTCCTCCTTCGGGTAGAGTGGCGGCAACGGTGTTGCCGAGAATCCCCTGGGCTTTCTCCAGGGCTACCATGGCCATGGCGTGTTTTTTAATGGCTTCGCTGTGTTCTTTTTGCGCCAGCGTGAGGGTGGTTTGGGCATCCAGCACGTCGAGCTGCGTGCCTACCCCCTCGCGATAGCCTACCTGGGCGAGGCGCATGGATTCCCGGGCAAGTTCGAGGTTTTTTTTCGTGGAGAATACCGCCTCTTCGGTGCTCAGGAGATCCAGGTGAGCCTGGGCGATCTCTCTTTTGATCTCCTCTTCCCGTTGACGTACTCCGAGCTCCTGCTGGTGCAGGGTGGCCTTTTCCTGAAGAGCCTTTCCCAGGGCTTCGTTGCCGTCGAACACCGGAAAGGAAACCTGGATTCCCGCGCTCCATGTATCCTCTTCGTCGTCGTAATTGCCGGAGGGGCTGTCGTAGGCGTATTTGCCGTAGATGCTCACCCGGGGCAGGCTTCCGCTTCTTTCGATGATGACCTGCTCCCGCTGTACCGCCACTTCCGCCATCGCCTTTTTGAGATCCGGCCGTACTTCCAGAGCCTTTTCCAGGGCTTTTTGAGGATCTGCCCGAAAGGGAGCGTATTCCAGGGTTCCCTGAAAATCGTATTCTCCCTTCTGGGGAAGCCGCAGCAGGGTAAGCAAATCGATTTTGGCGGATTCCAGGTGATTTCTTGCCGCGATGAGTTCCGTATTCCGAGCGCTCTCCTGCTGTTCCGCCCGGATTACCTCGAAGTTCGTGGCGATGCCGAGAATCCGTTTCCGTTCGGTTTCCTTGAGATGCTCCCTGGCATAGGCCAGGGCGTCTTCCGCGGTTTGTACGTTGGCCTTTCCCAGGAGCACGCCGTAATAGGTGTCGAGAACCCGGTAAAAGATGTCCTGGGTGGTGAGTTCGATACCCTGGTTCGCCGCATCCCGGAAAAAGAGGGCCTGGTTTTTCTTGGCCTTGTTCTTGCCGCCCTCGTAGAGGGTCTGGGAGAGAGTGACGCCCCCTCCGGAATATTCCTTGTCTCCCTGGCCGTTCATGGCGTTGTTCTGCTGCGTGTAGCTTCCGGTTATATCCAGATGGGGAAGATACCCGGCCTGGCCCTCCAGATCCTTGCCTCGGGCTCGGAGGAGCTCCTCCCGGGAGCTTTGAATTTCCAGATTGCGTTCCCGGGCGAGGTCGAGGATGGAGCCGAGGCTCAGCACCTGGGCGGCGCTGGCCCGGTGTCCCCAGAGCCAGAAGGTGCACATGAGGCTGAAGATCAGAAAAAGTAATATCGATTTGAGCATACGAGGCATCATTATTTTCCTCCCGCAGGGTTTTTCGATGTCATGGGGTTCAGCATTTCCGAAGATTCTTCCCGGATTCTCTTCCTTCGTATACGGAACATCCGGAAGGCCCGGAAAAACTTGGCAATCCTCTCCGCGGTATTACCGATGATGATGTACACCGCGGGAATCACCAGCAGAGTGAGCAGGGTGGAGGAGAACATCCCTCCGATAACCGCGATGGCCATGGGCTGGCGGATTTCGCCTCCCTCGCTCAATCCCAGGGCAAGAGGAATCTGAGCGATCATGGTGGAACAGGCGGTCATGAGAATGGGTCGAAGCCTTCGGGGAGCCGCTTTCAGCATGGCTTCCAGGGGATTCGCCCCCCGGGCGCTCTCCTGCTTGGCGAAATCCACCAGGATGATGGCGTTGTTTACCACGATGCCGATGAGCAGAATGATCCCCATGAGGCTCATGACGCTCATATCCTGCCCGGTGAGCAGAAGCAGCCCGAAGGCTCCCGCAGTGGTAAGAGGCAGGGCGAACATCACCATGAGAGGATAGATAAAGGACTCGAACTGGATGGCCATCACCATGTACACCAAAATGATGGAAGCTCCGATGGCGTTGATAAGGGAGACGAAGCTCTGTTTCTGGTGTTTGCTCGAGCCCGTGTGGAGCAGCTGGATGCTTCCGTTTTCCGGGGCGTTCCGGGCAAAGGCTTCTTCCACCAGCACGGTGCCCTCTCCCGTGGATATTCCTTGGACGTTGGCCTGCACCTCGATACTCCGCTGGCGCTGATACCGGGTAATGACGTTGGGAGCCACGGTTTTCCTCAGATTCACCACGTCCGCTATACGGATCAGGTTGCCGTCATGAGTGGGAATGATGATCCTTTCAATATCTTCCAGGGAGGCACGGTTGTTTTTTTCCGCCTGAAGCTGAATGTCGTAGCGGTACCCTCCGTCCTTGAATACTCCGGCCTTGAGACCTCCGAAGTAGGCCTGGATTTCCGTGGAAAGATCCCGAACGCTCACTCCAAGATCATCCGCCAGCTCCCGGTTGATATTGGCCACCACTCGGGGGTTTTCGAGTTGAATGGAGCTTGTAACATCCATAAGCCGGTTATCCCGGGCAAGATCTTTTTTCATGGTCTCCGCAAGCGCCGCGAGTTCCTCCGTGGAATTTCCCACCAGAGTGATGCTGACATCCGCATCCCAGGTGGTGAGCGTGATGATCACGTCCTTGTAGACGCTGAATTGTTGCCGGAACTCGTTCATGATCTCCTTTGCGTTGGGGCGTTGGTTCCGGGGAATCAGTTCGACCGAAATATCCCCTTTATTGACCTCCTGTCCCGTTCCCATTCCCACGGTGCCGTAGGTATACGCCACCAGGGAGCTTTTTCGGAGCCGTTCATCGAGTTCCCGGAAAATACGCTCCGATTCTTCCAGGGAAGATCCCGTGGGAAGCTCGAAACTTACGGTAAATTCTCCGTTGTCTTCCGTGGGAAAAAAGGTACTCCCCAGTTGGGAGGCGAAGAAAATGCCCAGAGCGAAGATCCCTCCCGCGAAGACCAGGGTGATAAAGCGGTGCCGGACGGCCTTGCCGAGAAGCCAGGCATACCCCCGTTCAAGGAGTCCCAGGGGAACGTCCATCACCCGGCCGAACCATCCCCGGTTGGCCCGGAGGAGCCGGGAACAGAGGTAGGGTGTGAGGGTGAGGGAAAGGGTTAGAGACATGAGAATGGTAACCGCCACGGTCATGCCGAAGTCGTAGAAAAAGCGTCCGATAATACCTTCCATGAAGGCCACGGGCAGAAACACCGCCAGGGTGGTGGCGGAACCTCCGAGAACCGAGAAGCCTACCTCGGTGGTTCCCAGGGATGCTGCGGGAATCGGTTTTTCTCCATGTTCCAGGTGATGGTGGATATTTTCCAGCACCACCGTAGTGGCATCCACCACCATGCCCACCGCCAGGGAGAGTCCCATCATGGTGAGGTTGTTGATGGTGATTCCCATGGATCGCAGTATGAGCATGCTTCCCAGAAGGCAGACCGGAATGGTGACCACCGTGACGAACATGGCCCGAAGGGTGTTGAGAAAGAGCAGCATGATGAGGGAGGTCAGCCCTACAGCCACGAGAATGTCCGAACGGACCCCCTCCATGGAGCGGCGGATGAAAAGCGATTCGTCTCCCACGATTTGCAGCCGGATTCCTTCGGGTATCTGTCCTTCTATTTCTTCCAGGCGCTGGCGAATTTTTTCCGCCGTGGCCACCTCGTTGGCTCCCCGCTGTTTTTTTACCTGTACCAGGATGGCGGGCTCTCCGTTATAGGTGGCGAAGCTCCGGAGTTCTTCGAAACCGTCTTCTACCCGGGCCACGTCCCGAAGCCGGATAACCGTGCCGTTTCTGTTCGCCAGGGGAAGCTGGGCCAGGGATTCCACGGAGCTGTATTCTCCCTCTACACGAATGCCGAACTCGGTGGTGGCGGTCTCCAGCCGTCCTGCGGGAAGTTCCACGTGCTTGGCTTGAATGGCCCTTCGCACGTCCGTGGCGGTGAGTCCTCGGGATTCCAATTGGTCCGGATGCAGCCAGATGCGGACCTGACGCTCCCGGAACCCCGCAAGATCCACGGTTCCCACCCCCGTCACGGTCTGAATCTGCTGCTTCAGAACATTATCGACAAAAAAGGTTTTTTCCTTTTCCTTTGCATTCCCGAGAACCGCCAGGGTAAGCACCGGAGAGTCCATGGGGGAGTATTTCTGTACCGTGGGAGCATCCGCCTCGTCCGGCAAATGTGCCTGGGCGATGCTTACCTTGTCCCGCACGTCTGCAGCGGCTCCGTCGATATCCCGGCCCAGTTCGAACTCCACCACCGTAATGGCCCTTCCTTCGTAGCTGTAGGAAGTAATGGCCTCGATGCCGGAGATGCTGTTGATCTCCTCTTCGAGGACGTCGGTAACGTCGTTGTCCATAATGGCGGGGCTTGCTCCTTCCATGGTGGTAACCACCACCACGATGGGAAAGTCGATATCCGGCATTCGGGCTATGCCCATTTGGGTGAGAGACACGTAGCCGAAGAGGAGCAAGGCGATCATGCCGATAAGCACCGTCACGGGACGGCGTAAAGCGGTATCGGTTATTTTCATAGCTGAAGCGCCTCCTTGTTCGCACGAATGAGACCGTTAAGCAAAAGCTGTTTAAAGGTATTCACGATATCCTCTTCGGCGATAGTGTCGAAGGGAACGTGATGATACGGTTTCCCCTGTTCCGCGAGAAGCTTGGAAAGAAGAAAGAAATTATGCTGGAAAAGGCAGGCGGTTACCGCAGGGTGAAGGGGGTAGAAGATCCCCTCTTCAACGCCTTTTTGAACGGTTTCCTGGATTATCTCCAGAAAAAGATGCCAGGGGCTGCAGTGCATATGTTTATGGAGATAATCCCGGGCCTCGGTATCGTTCATGTGGGCGTCCACGAAACAGGCGGTGATCTTGCGGTTTGTATCCAGATGCCGGATCATGACCCGAAAAATTGCCTCCATTTTTTCCGTCGGAGAAAGGGTGCTTTCACGAACCTCCCGAAGTTGGGCCATAAGCTCTTTGGCCGGAGGGTCCCCCACGAAAACCAGCATATCCAGCTTGCCCTCGAAGTAATTGTAGAGAGTTCCCTTGGAAACCCCCGCGGCCTTGGCGATCTTCGACATGGTGGTGCCTTGCCACCCGTTTTCCCGAATCACCCTTATGGCGGCCTCTCGTATGGTTTCCCGCATCATCTCTTCCACAAGAGCTTTTTTCTGTTCCCGGATACTGCTCATGGCTCCTCCTTCACGACTCGACGTTTACACAGAAAACTTCGATTCTCCTAAAATGACTAAGCGGTCATTTTATAGGACTTTATGGTTTTGTCAAGCGGAAAAAGGCCTTTTTTACGAACCTGAAACGCTGATCCCCAAGATAAGTAACAGCGAGGCATGGAGGGTAAAAAGATTTTCCCGAGCCAGGGGCCTGGGAGAATAGTTTTACTTATAAAACTTACTGGGCGATAAGGTACACGAGGGGGTGTTTAATGTCAAGGCCCTGCACCACGAATCGGCTTTTTCGATTGTCCGGAAGTGTAACGTGCCGCAGGAACGCATCGTAAGGGGAAAGTTTTTTTTATGCGTTTCGCATCTTGCTTTTAATTTTTTGTTGCTCGGTATGGGGGCATTCGGTTTTTTGCGGAGAGCGTTCTGATTGGGCGGAAAAGGGGAAGCCTTTTCCCGAATGAAGGCAGAACCTTCGGAACGGCGAGGAATGATCGGGGATTCCGGATTTCTAGGCCTCTTCCTCCCATTTCTGCAGCTTTCGGAGAAGAGAGTATCGCGATATGCCGAGCCTGCGGGCGGCCTCGGATTTATTTCCTTCCGTTTCCCGGAGGGTTTTTTCAATGAGCTTTTTCTCCACCTGTTCCACCACGTCGTAGAGAGAGTTCGGGCCATTGAAGAGGTTTTGTGAATCTTCAGGGATTATCGCGAAATCGAGCATTTCCTTCGGAAGGTCCGAAAGGCGTACCCGAAAATCCTGGGGATCCTTGAGAATGAAGATACGTTCGGTAATGTTTTTCAGCTCCCGCACGTTTCCCGGCCAGGGATAATGCTGGAAAACTTCCTGCACGTCCTCGGAAAAAGTCTTCGGAGGAAGTCCGGTTTTTTTGCTGTACTCGGAAATGAAAAAAAGAGCCAAGGGAAGAATGTCCTCCCTGCGTTTGCGTAGCGGAGGAATTTCGAGGGGAAGCGTGGCAATGCGGTAGTAGAGATCCTGGCGGAAGGTTTTGTCCGCCACTTTTTCCTCCAGATTCTGGCTGGTGGCGCAGATGATGCGGAGGGAGAGGTGTTTTTCTTCAACGCTCCCTATGGAGCGATAGCTCCGGGAATCGAGAAAGCGCAGCAGTTTTACCTGGAGATTCTGGGGCATGTCTCCGATTTCGTCCAGAAAGAGGGTTCCCTCCCGGGCATGCTGGATGAGCCCTTCCTTGTCCGCAAGGGCTCCGGTGTAGGCTCCTTTTTTGTAGCCGAAGAGCTCCGCTTCCAGCAGGCTTTCGGGAATGGCCGCACAGTTTATGCCCACGAACTTTCCCGGGCTTTTGGAAATTTCGTGAATGTAGTTGGCGATGACCTCTTTCCCCACGCCGCTCTCTCCCTGGATAAGGATATTGATGTCCTTGTGCTCCGTCACCTTTTGGGTAAACCGAAGAACTTCCAGTATCTCCGGAGATTTGCCGAGATAGATGTTCTGTTTTCCTCCGGAGGGGGAGAGCAAAAAGCTACGCTCGTACCTCAAGGTTTCCGCCGCATGCTGCACCACATGCAGGAGAATCTCCGGCGAAAAGGGTTTGTCCAGAAAATTGTATGCCCCCTTCTGGATGGCCCTGACTACCAGAGAAGTGTCTCCGAAGGCGGTGATGACGATGATTTTGGTTATGGGAGAGAGCTTGAGAATGGAGGGAATGGCGGAAAGCCCGTCTCCATCGGGGAGCTTGATGTCCAGCAAGACGATGTCGGGAATGTGTTTCTCCAGAAAGAGGCGGAGTTCTCCCAGGGTGGTTACGGTCCAGGAGGTGAACCCCGCTTCCTGAAGAAGAATCCTCAGAGCTTGGGATATGTGGAGTTCGTCCTCCACGATGAGTACGTCCGGAGAGCAGGATTGCGGCAAAAGGGACACTCCTTTCCGGGAAATTTTTGTCTGTCCCGTTATCATATTCTGGGAAATTTCAGAGTGATCGCAGTTCCCGCGGGAGAGGAATCCAAGGAGATATTGCCCGAATGAGCCTCCACCACGGAATAGACCAGGGAGAGCCCCAGCCCCGTGCCCGTCTCCTTGGTGGTGAAGAAGGGCATCATTACTTGAGAAAGGTTTTCCCGGGGAATGCCGCTGCCGTTATCCCGAACGCGGATGTGCAGCGTTTCTTCCTCGAGAAGGCCCTGGATTTCCAAAATCCCGTTTTCTTTGTTTTCCATGGCTTCCAGAGAATTCATCACCAGATTCAGCATCATCTGCTGGTACAGGGAAAAATCTCCCTTCCAGGAAAAATTCTCCGGAGAGAGTTCGAGGGAAAGGCGAATCTCCTTCTCCTGGAGATGAGGTTCGATCACGGTGGAACACCAGTGAAAAAGCTCCTTGAGAGAAAAATCCGCAAAAAGAGGAGCCCGGGGATTTGCCAGGGAAAGATACCGTTTTACCGTATCGTTAAGCCGCTCGGACTCTTCCTTTATGACGAAAAAATAGGGCTTCCCCTCGGGGGAAACGTGTTTTTCCAGAAGTCCCGTATAGAGTTTGATACTCGTCAGAGGATTCCGTATCTCGTGAGCCACTCCGGCTACGATCTTTCCGAGCCCCGCAAGATGCTCTACCCGGTAAAGCTGTTCCTGTATCTGATGCCATTGAGAAAGCTCCCGGGACATGCGGTTGAAGGCTTTTTCCATCTCCGTGAACTCCCGGGTGTTGTTCCAGGAATGAGGAATGGTAACCCAGTTTCCCCGGCTTATCTGGCGGCATCCCCAGATAAGCCGCTTTATGGGGCGGGTAAAACCGTAAGAAAAAAACATGCCTATCTCCAGGGCGATAACGAACCCGATCATTCCCGTCATGATAACGTTTTTCTGGTTTTCCAGGGTTTTCAGAAAAAGCGCCTTCGTATGAAGCCGAAGAATGAAATCCTCGCCGTTTTTCAGCGAAAAGGATGTGAAAATGTCGTTTTTTCCCCGCTGTACGGTCCAGTATGCCGCGGCGGCGCTCTTTTCGAAAAACTCCCGGGCCTCCGGAACGTTCGAGGCGTTTTGTACGGGGTTCTTGATATTTTCCAGGGTTTCAAAGGCCAGACGTGTCTCCCGGGCGTAATCCCTCTGAAAAGCAAGAGCCACTACCGCGAGGATAACGCAGAGAGAAGGAAGTGCCAGAATAAGCCTGATGGCCTGTTCAAAGCCGGGATGTTTCATGAGCCTTTTCTCCTCTCAGGGCCGAGACATTCCAAAGAAGAAACTCCAGCAGCAGAACCGTAATCATAAGCTGTTCCGGAGAAAGACGCAAAAAATACGCCGTTGCAAGAATGAGAAATGTTCCCGAAGAGAGAATGGCGGACCATCCGAAGAGGAGGTTTTTTCTCGGGAGATAGAGGGGGAGAAAAAGAAAAATCCCCAAAAAGGAAAAACAGTAACGGTTCAGCAGAAGAATGTCCGAGAGCTCCAGAAAGGAGATTCCCAGGGCCAGGGTGGCGATAATCGCGATGGCCAGGCGGACGTTGAAGAGAAAGCGGTCCTCGTGATAAACCTCCAGGGGCGTGTTGCCTCGATCTCCCAGAAGATCGTAGCAGGCGGAGCAGGATGCGATGAGCAGCTGGGAATTTGCGGTGCTGATGCATGCGGCAAGCACCGCCAAAAGGAAGACCGTTTTTGCCAGGGGGGGCAACACCTGGTTTGCCAGGCTCGCAAAGGCGAAATTCGTAATCTGCGTATCTATGCCCGGAGCGAGAATTTTTCCTCCCAGGCCGTAGAGGGTGAGAGCAAGATAGATGGTTCCCAGAATGAAGGGGGCGATGGTGAGCATGGCCATGGCTCCCGCTTTTGTCCGGGCCGCCATGATGCGGGTAAGAAAAAGAGGGTTCGAAGAGACCGCGACGATGGAAACCAGGGAGCCGAGTATATAGTACCAGCTTGCGGGGGAGAGAAGATCTATGCGAAAGAGCTCGGGGAAAAGATCTTTCGCCCGCTCCGGAATTTCCAGAGGAGAGGAGAATTGAGATGTCATCATGCCGCAGGCCCAGAGAAGCCCTACCATCATGAGAAGAAGATTCATGGCGTCGCTGCGGACGATGGAAGGGAGCCCCCCGAAGGTGGTGTAAAGTACGCAGGTATAAATGAGGATGGAAGCCACCACCCGGTTCGTGCCGAACATGGAGCAGATGATGGAGCTGAATCCCCGGAACTCTATGGAGAGAAAGAGAAGAAAAACTACCAGGCAGGCTCCGGCGGTAATTTTGCGAAGTTCCGGCTCCCGGTGTTTCTGGGAGATCCATTGAGGAATGGACAAGGCATGGGAATTGCGGAGGTTGGAAAAGAGAAGCGGAAAAAGAAGCACCGCTCCGATCCATCCGATGACCTCTCCCAGAAAGGCGTGTTCGCCCACGGTGTAAAAGGAGATAATGTACCCTATGATGGGGATGGATCCCAGCCAGGTGGCACAGAAGGAGAAGATGGAGAGCCCCGTGGGGACCTGGCGGAAATTCAGAAAGAAGAAACGACGGTCCTCTTTCCAATAGAAGGCGTTTCCCGTGACGATTACCGTGATGAGAAGATAGAGGAAAAAAAGTGCCAGTTGGTAAAGGGTTTCCATGGCAGGAGCTCCTTTCCGGGGGATACGGGGGAATTGTAATGCTTTTTTGCGGAAGAAGCATGCTTTTTTTTCGCACGGGGTGTTGCAAAAAAACACACCCCCCGAATACGGCATACCTCTGGAAAAAGAGGGAAAATCCCGAAAAAAACTTTTACGGAACGTGAAAAAAGCCCTGCCAAAGGCTTCAAAACCGGGCTTTTCCAGGATGTCTCCTGAGAATGTGGCGCAAAAGCACGATTTCCGTCAAAAGGATTGCTTCCGTTCTCTTGCGTTTGAAAAAAGAAAATCCAAAAGCCTTGTCCCCAGGGGAGAGGGATAACTTTTTTTGCCTCCTTCGATTTTTAAGCAACTTTTTTGCAAATAACCAGAGTGGAAGGAGGTGCGGAATTTCGGAAAATTTTTCGGGGATTGCTTCAAAAATGTATAGCGGAGAAAAAACGACGAAGGAGGATATGTCATGAGCACGGAACAAATGAACAAAAACGGTAACGGTGTCGGTGCGGAGGGATTTGAAAAATCGGCTTTACGCATAGAGCCCCTCACTTTTTTTGAAGGCGCCGCCTGTATCTTCGGAGCCAATATCGGAGCGGGAATTTTGGGGCTCGCTTACGGAGCCCGTAAGGCGGGATGGCCCGTACTGGTCTTCTGGCTTCTCGTAGCGGGGGTCTTTACCACCATATCCATGCTCTATGTGGCGGAAACCACCCTGCGTACCCGCAAGCCCATGCAGCTCAGCGGACTTGCGGAAAAATATCTCGGTCAGGTGGGGTCCTGGCTGATGTTCGCCTCGGTGGCGGTGAACTCTCTCGGCTGTCTTATCGCCTATACCAACGGAAGCGGCCGCATCATCAGCAGCTTTCTGGGAGTGGCTCCCGCCCTGGGAAGCCTTCTCTTCTTCATCCCCGCGGTTCTCGTCATCTGGTTCGGTTTGAGAGCCACCGGGGTTTCGGAAAAAATCATCACCTCCGGCATGGTGGTGATGGTGGTTATCCTGATCCTTGCCACCGTCATGGGGCCGGGAATCCAGAAACAGTTCCTCGCGTATACCGACTGGCGTTTTGCGGTGCCCGTCTTCAGCCTCGCCATCTTCTGTTATATATCCCAATATCTGGTTCCCGAACTTACCCGGGGATTTGCCGCCAAGGGGGGCAGCATCAAAAATCTTCCCAAGGCCATCGTTACGGGCATGAGCATCACCTTTATTTTTCTCGCCCTGGTTCCCATGGCCGCCATCGGCCTCAGCGGACACGAAAGCGTTTCTCAGGTGGTAACCATCGCCTGGGGAGAGGCTTTGGGGCAGTGGGCCTTTTTCGTGGCCAACGCCTTCGCTCTCTGTGCCATGATGACCTCCTTCTGGGCCATAGGGGAGACCTTCCTCACCAATATCGTGGATCGGCTCAAATTCCCCTCGGAGTGGGACGTGAAGTACCGCATTATCTCCATCGCCCTGGTGGTCATTCCTCCCTTCCTCTTCGCCTACACCGGATTGATCTCCTTCGTGGGAGCCATCTATTTCTCCGGGGCCTTTGCGGGAGCCATCATGTCCGTGGTGCCCGTGATGATGCTCAACAAGGCCCGGAAAGAGGGAGACCGGAATCCCGAATGGACCTGCGGCTGGATCGCGCATCCTCTCATCCAGGGCACCTTGATCTTCCTCTTCTGCGGTGCCGCGCTTTACGCCATTTTGGATGCCCTCAAGGTTCTTCCTCACGGTTGGTAGGATAAAGCCGTCATGGAACGCACGCTATCTGCGGAGCATCTCATCTACGATTTCGGGCCGGAACACGCGCCGGTTTTTTCGGTGGATTTCGGAGAATCCTTCTGGGTGGAAAGCCCGGATTGCTATGGAGGACAGATTCGAAGCTCCCGGGATTTGCGCCCTCACATCGACATCTCGCGCATGGATGCCTCCACGGGGCCCATCGCGGTGCGCGGTGCGGTTCCCGGAGAGGCCATACAGGTTTACGTGGAGGATATTCTCTGCGGTTCCCAGGGTATCATGGTCACCTCTCCGGGGCTGGGAGTTCTGGGAGAGAAGATCACCGAGCCGGATACCAAGATTTTGCCGGTTTATGATGGAATGATTCACTTTTCCGAGAAGATCAAGATTCCTCTCCGGGAGCCCATGATCGGAGTTCTCGGAGTGGCTCCGGAAAAGGAAGCCGTGCATTGCGCGGTTCCCGGAGATCACGGTGGCAATATGGATACCAAGGACGTGAAACGGAGCAACAGCGTTTATTTCCCCGTCTTCGTGGAGGGAGCCAATGTGGCTTTGGGAGATCTTCATGCCAACATGGGAGATGGAGAGCTTTCCGGCACGGGGGTGGAAATAGCGGGAAAGGTGAAACTTCGGATAACCCGGGAGCGGCGGCCTCTTCGCATGCCTCTGGTGAAATCCCCCGAGGAGTACATGGTCATCGCCAGCGATACCACCTTCGATAAAACCGTCAAGAAAGCAGTCGCCTACGGGGTTGAGCTTCTGCAGCAAGCCCAGGATCTTTCTTTTCCCGATGCCTACCGTTTGGTAAGCGCCCTGGGGGATATCCGGATAGGCCAGGTGGTAAACGAGAAGATCACTCTGCGCCTCTGTTTTCCCCGCTGGTGCCTGGATCCTTATTTTCGGGAGTAATCGTACAAATTCTTTTCGAGCCGGAGGATTTTTCCGGAAAGACAAAAAGATTCCCGGGGCCTCTCGAGAGGCCCCGGGAACTCTTTTAAGCTGCGGGATCTGCAGAAAATCTAGAAGTGCAGCGTTACCGCAAGAGGAATGGTGGCGTTTCCTTCGGGATCCTCCAGAACGAGCTTGACCAGAATGCCCGAGGGAGCGCTGATGTGCAGAGGGCGCCGGCCTCCCATGAGGAGAAGCTGTTCCAGAGGAATCCGTGCCCGGGGGATTGCCATGTCTCCCACGTAAAGCAGCAGAACCGCCTTGCCTCGATAGGCGCTTTCGGTTTCCACCTGAAGTGCCGTGAGCATGTGAAGTCCTTTGAGATGGTCCTCGTAAAGCACCTGGCTCGAAGAGCCGCCGGGGGTTCCCTGGTAAAGGGAAAGAGGGCCGGAATCTCCAGGGGCCTGTTCCATCAGTTCTTCCGCCTCTTCGTAAAGAGGTGCCTGAGGTGCGGGTATGGCGGCGTTATCCATGGCCATGGTGCCTGCGGTGGGGGGTCCGGAGGTTTTCCTCAGCAAGCTCATGCGTACCTGGGCTTCCGGAGCAGCCATGTAAAGAGGCCTGGGTGCTCCGCCGGCGAAGGATTCGTCCCAGCCGCCGGGAAGGGCGTTGCCCACGATCACGGGGGTGGTGCTTCCCACGGAGCTGTCGTGCCGTACCGCCACGAAGGCGGTGACTTCACAGGGAAGGCCGTAAAAAAGAGATTCCTTCAGGAGAAGAGGTGTGATGACGCTTTCTCTGGTGGAAGCGGCATTTTCCTGGTAAATGGCCTGTTCCGCTATTTCCTCCGCCTCCAGGGCATATCCCATATCCTCAAGTCTCAAAGCGAGTTCTTTCTGAGGATAGTTGCCGTGATAGAGCTGTTCCAGCCGATTCAGCACCAGGGCGCCGTAGAGAGCCTTGATGGATTTTCCTTCCCGGGCATCTACTCTGCGGACCTTGCCCTCCAGGGGTGTTTCGATTCCCCGGGCTTCCAGAGAATAGGAGATATTTCCCATCTCCTTTCCGTCGATGCGTCCCACCACCCAGCGGGCCCGCTGTTGGGGAAGATCCCCCAGGAGCAGGGAAGCCACCTGTTTTTTCTCGAAGGGTACCCGGGAGCTCTGGGGAAGGGTAAGATGTTCTCCCTTACCTTTTTCGAGATGGATCTTCAGGGTAGCCTGGGCCAGCACCGGGCTTCCCCATTCCTCCAGCACTTCTTCCAGGGCGGTGGAGATGTCCGTCTCTTCGGGGGAACTGGTGAGAAACCGGGCTATGCCCTTGCCTTTCCGGGCGATCTCCCGGGCCAGATAATCGTTGGGAGCCGCATCGATGCAGAGGATGCTGAACTTGCGTCCTTCGGAACGCCTGGCTTCCCGCTCCACCAGGCGGAGAATACGGCCGTTGTCGGTTACCTGGGCATCCGTTATGACGAGTATGTGCTGGGAGTAGATGCCCTCCTCCGGGCGGGGAGTGTGAACCGCCTGTTCCAGGGCCACTCCGAGGTTGGTGCCTCCGTCATCTTTGTTGCGGGTAAGAAAATCCACCGCCTTGGTGATATTCTCCCGGGTGGCGGGAAGAGGCCGGGAGGTGAACCAGGAGACGCTGTCGTGAAAGAGCCCCAGGGAAAAGTGATCCTTCGGCGCCAGATTATTGAGAAAGGAGATGACCGCCCAATCTGCGGCCTCCCACTTGGCTCCGCTCATGGAGCCCGAGTGATCCACCAGCAGAATCACTTCCCGGGGAATGCGGGGATGATTTTCCAGCATTGCCGGAGGGGCCGGAGTGAGAAGGCCGAAGAACCAGGTGCTAGAACTTCCTTCGGGGGTGTATTCGTAAATGTTGCAGGAGGCGGGAGTTTTTTCTTCCGGAGCCTTGGGAATCCAGGCAACCACGAAATCACGATCCGGAATTTCCGCTCCCCTGGAGAGGGTGAGGTGTTGGATTTCATTTTCTCCCTTGGGGATGAGAATGTCGTGGGTGGGGCTCTCGATCTCGCAGGGGTCCGTAAAGGTGAGGTTCAGGGAAAAGCGATGTCCCGGATCCCGATAGACCGCCAGGGGATTTCCCTTTGCCTGGGAGGAGCCGAGCTCGTCCTGCCGAAGGAACCGGGGAGCCGTGGTAAGAGGAATTCGCAGTGACCAGCCCGCTTTTTCCGAATCTCCCATCTGGACATAGGTGGTTTCCACCGTCACTTCCTCGTCCGGACGGATTCCCTGAACCGCCAGAGTGAAGACGTTGGGGCTTTCCCGGGTGAGGAGAACCGCCTGTTTGCCCTCCTGCTTGGCCTCTTCGTACTCCGCTTCCGCTTTTTTCCGCTCCTTCAGCTCCGTGACGATGGAAATTTCTCCAAAGCTTACGGTGCAGGACGTTACCGCCGCATCTCCCGGCAGGGGAAAGCGGTAGAGAGCTTCCACCGGATCCGGATGTTCCTCTTTGGTAAAGCCGTATCGGTGGGTTACGCTGACGGATGCCAGGGGGCCCGTAACGGTTCCCGCGATGTCGGTCTTCCGAAGAGGAACGAAACGATTGATTTGCGAGGCGGAGCCCCCCTCGTCTTTCGTGGAAAGAATCTCCATAACCGCCACACCTCCGGAAGCGGCGTTGTCGAACCGTTCCGGTGAAAATTCCGAGGATTCCCCCAGGGAAGGCATCAGCAGAAGCCCGAGGCTCAGAAGAGAGAAGAGCGCAAAATGCATGGAATACAACATAAAAAACACCTCCTGAAAAATTCGTGTTGACCGAAGCATAGCATCTTCTCCTTTTCCGGTTGTCACGAAAGGGCTTTGGAAGTGTTACCGAAATGTCACTGCGGAATGTGGGGTTCTCCGGAAGGAGAAGGGAAAAGTTGGAATATTTCCAAGTATTTTTTTTCTAACTCCTGTTTTTTGAGATGCGGCAAGGGGTGTTTTTCTCTTTATTTTTTAACTATTACAGATTGACAGGCCCTTCTTTTTGAGTTAGGATAAAATTTAGATGCTTCGTTTACGGAGTAATGCGTGTTTTTCGGCGAGAGTACGGTAGAAATCAGGAAAGTGGAGGGATATCTATGGCTGAAGAACAGATCGGATGTGCCCGTCCCACGGGAGCCCAGGTGGGCGACGCTCCTCAAGAGAAGAGCGATGGAAAGATGGAACCTGAGAAGGGAGGATCCCCGATAATGGTAGCTCGAGTAGGTGCTAAAGCTCCGGATTTTGAGGCCCCCGCATATTATCGCGGTAAGTTCACGAAGGTAAAGCTTTCGGATTTTCTTGGCAAATGGGTAATGCTCTGCTTCTACCCGGGGGATTTCACCTTCGTCTGAGCGACCGAAGTGTCAGCGGTCGCTGCCAATTACGAAAAGTTGCAGAAACTCGGTGCGGAAGTTATTTCGGTAAGCGTGGATAGCCAGTTCGTTCATAAGGTATGGAACGATCAGGAGCTTTCCAAGATGGCCGAAAGGGATGTTCCCTTTCACATGGCTTCGGACGGCCCCGGAAACGTGGGGAAAATTTACGGAGTTTACGACGAAAACGCCGGAGTGGAGCTTCGGGGACGCTTTATCATCGATCCCGATGGAGTGATTCAGGCCATGGAAGTGCTTACGCCTCCGGTGGGGCGCAAGTTGGATGAGACCATCCGTCAGCTTCAGGCTTTCCAGCATGTTCGGGCCACCAAGGGTGCCGAAGTCTGCCCCGCAGGATGGGAACCCGGGAAAAAGGTTCTCAAGCCCAGCCCCGAGCTGGTGGCAAATGTTTGGAAGGAATGGAGTCCTCTCAAGGATCACTAAAGCCGGAATTCACAGAGAGTATCACAGAAAGAGCCGCAAAACCGCATTTTCCGGAAAGATTCTTCAGGAACACAAGTAGGGGACAAAAGATGTTTTCATGCCGAAGAAAATGTCGTTGCCCCTGATAGATACCGGGGAAAGGATTTACGTAAATCCTTTCCCCGGTTTTTTTGTCGTTCCCTAACTGCTCCGGTGGTGGCCGTCTTTTTTCTGGAGGTTTTTATCTCTCGGGAGTTTCTGCCGCCGCCTCCGGCATTTCCTCCAGAGGGCGGGCGAAGCGTTTGGCATAGGCTCCATTCCGTTTCAATTGCCGATCCCAGAAAAAATAATTTGCCAGGGGGAGTATGAGGCGTACCCGTAGAGAGGGAAGCCTCCGAGGCCCGGTGAGAGAGGCGAGAATCTTTTCATCCAGTTTCCCCGTTTCCGCATAGATGCGTCCGAGATCCTCGTAACGTTGAAGCAGTTTCTTCCCCCGGTGCCGGGCTCCTTCACCGCCTCCCATGCGGATAACGCCGGGAGAGGGAGCTCCGAGGCGCCGACCCAGCTTGAGAAGGTAGTTTTTCATGGGACGGGTGTGGGTTTCTTCGGGGAAGCCGGTCTGAACGAGAAAAAGGGTTCTCATGAATTCGCAGCGGCCTTTGTAGGGTTCCAGGGCTTCGATAAATTTTTTGGTTATTCCCGGCATGGCATCCACATAGATGGGAAAGGCCAGCAGGGCGGTAGATTCTTTGAAGAAGGCCTCCGGGGCTTTCTCGAAATCTTCGGGATCTGCCAGAAAAAATTCTTCGAATCGGTTTCCCGGAAAGGTTCGGCTATCGCAAAATCCCTTGGCGAAGGCCCGGGTGAGTATGGCGGAGTTGCTTCTTTTTCCCCGGGGAGAGCCGTTAAAGATGTTCAAGAGCATGGTGCACCTCCTCGAAGTTTTCCTTCCCCAGGGGGAGAGTAAAGAGAAGCCGGGTATGGGCGTTTCGGGCAAAGCGCTCGAAGGCGGTGGTGATAATCTGCAGATCCTCTTCGTCCGTATCTTCTTCGGGTTCGTAGAGCAGGGCCATGAGAGGATTTTTGTCGTACCGCATGGGGTGACGGCATTCTCCCTCTTCATCGAGCTCGATGTAGGGAAGGGCGTTGGGAATGAACCGGTCGATGGCGTTTTTGAGAAGTGCCGAAGGAAAGCCCATAATCAGGGGAGAGATAAAAATCGTTACCTCCGCCCAAAGCAGGGATTGCAGAAAGGATACATGATCATCCTTAAAAATACAGATACCCGGATTTTGCAGCCAACAGGAAAAGCAGCCCACGCATGCGGCGATATTCTTGTCTTTCAGGTGAAGGCTTTTTACGCTATGTCCCCGCAACGCGAGAAATCCATGCAACGCTTCGAAGTTCTCCCGGAAGGTTTCGCACTCCTCCCGGGGATCCCCGTTTACAAGAAATATTCGCATGAAAAGGCTCCCTTCCTTACGAATACAATCCGGGTCTCTCTTTCGTGCCCGGCATGAAGAAACTCTTTCTCTTTCGGAGCTTTCCCTTTATTGTTTCTTTCCCCGGGGATGAGGATCCAGGGATTTCATGGAAAGATTGATATGCCGTCGCATGAGGGCTACCGCAAGATCCGGGTCTTTGAGACGCAGGGCTTCGTGCAGCTGCCGGTGCTCTTCCAGGCTGGGATTGGTGTCGAAATTGAAGAAGGACTCGTAAAACACCATGTAGACGTTGGTCCGGGTGAGGATGTTATCGATGTACTCCTTGAGAACCACGTTGCCGCTGGATTCGGCGATGATCTGATGGAAGGTGACGTTGATGTTGAGATAGGCTTCGGTGTCTCTTTCCTCGAAAATCTTTTCCTCTTCCTGAATGGCCTCCTCCAGGCGGCAGAGCTGGAGAGGCGTGATCCGGGATGCCGCCTTGTGAACCGCCAGAGTCTCCAGGTGTTCCCGCACCTCGTAGGCGTTTTCCATCTCCTCCATGGTGGGTGAAGCAAGCCGGGCTCCGCTGTTGGGGATAAGAAGAACCAGCCCTTCGTTGGCGAGCCTGCGGATCGCTTCCCGCACGGGAGTGCGGCTGAGCTGCATCTCCTCCGCAAGTCCCACTTCCGGAAGCCTTTGTCCCGGCTTCAGCTCTTTGGAGATAATTTTATGGCGCAGAGCGTGGTATACGAAATCTGCGCTGGTGGCGTAAAAGGGCATGTCCTTTGCCCGAAGTGTCTGCATGGCAGATCGCTCCCTTCTTAGTATACGTTACGAGTCGTGTGAATGCCTCGTATTGTACTTGCTGTATCCTATTTTGTCGATCCAAAAAAACTTCTCCGGAAAAGCAAAAAAGTTTTATACTAAAAACAGCCTGCTAAAGCAGAGTTTTTAAGGTTTTCCCGGAATTCTTTTCCGGGGAAACCTTGACAAAAAAAGCTCTTTGTCGTACATATATGAATACCTTGTATTCAATGAGTACGATATTTGATTCTTACGTACCTTGCATGGAAAGATCTCGAAAAAATTGTTTTTTCAAAGAAGAAGGAATGGAGGTATCCCTATGGCTCAGTATCCGGATTTGAAAGATAAGGGCGTGGTGATTACCGGCGGTGCCAGCGGTATCGGTCTTGCCACGGCAGAGCGTTTTGCCCGGGAGGGGGCCCGGGTGGTGATTTTCGATGTCAATGCGGAGGCCCTGGAGCACGTGGCCGAAGCGCATCCCGATTTCGCGGGAGCCCTGAAGGTTGACGTGAGTTCTCCCGAGGAGGTGCAACGGGGCTTCGAGGAGGCGGAAAAACTGGCGGGGAGCGTGGATGTTCTCGTGGCCAACGCGGGTATCAGCGTGCGGTCTCCCTTCGTGGATATTTCCTGGGAACAGTGGCGCCGGGTAATGGGAATCAATCTGGACGGAATTTTCCTCTGCGCCCGGGAGGCGGCGCGACGCATGATTCCCCGGAAAGAGGGGGTCATTCTTATGACCGCTTCCACCAACGGTACCGAGGGACATCCCTTCTATGCGGATTATAACGCCTCCAAGGCGGGGGTGATTCTGCTCTGCAAGACCATGGCCCTGGAGCTGGCTCCCAGAATCCGGGTGAATGCGGTCTGCCCCGGATACGTGCTGACTCCCATGCAGAAGGCGGAATACACGCCGGAGATGCTGGAGGCCACGAATCAAAAGATTCCTATGAAACGCCACGCTGCGCCGGAAGAGGTGGCAGGGCTTTTCGCCTTTCTCGCCTCCTCCGAAGCTGCCTATATTACGGGAGCGGAAATTCCCATCGACGGCGGCGAGACCGCGGGGCTGGCATAGTTTTTGGAAGGCCCGCCTTTTTTTGCCGAGGTTGATGGCGGGAGGGGCGGGTAAATCGGAAAACACGGAGGAAAGAACATGGATTTTACAAAGGTTTTCGGGCTTTTCGGCAAGGTTGTGGTGGTTACGGGAGCCGCTTCGGGGATCGGCCATGGAGTGGCTTCCTTTCTGTACGAGGCGGGAGCTTCGGTGGTGCTGGTGGACCTGGATCGGGAAAAGGGAGAGGAGGCCGCCCGGAAGATGGGAGAACGGGCCTTCTTCATCCCCTGTAACGTAACCTCCAACGAGGATTGCAAGGCCCTGGGAACGGCTCTGAAGGAAAAGTTCCGCAGCATCCACGCTCTGGTGAACTGTGCCGGAGTGATCCGTCGGAAAAACGCGGTGGATCTCGAGGAAAAGGATTGGGATATCTCCCTGGATGTGAGCCTCAAGGGAACCTGGCTGGTTTCCAAGTACCTCCTCCCTCTCATGATGGAAAAGGGAGGAAGCGTGGTGAACATCGGTTCCGGCTGGGGAATCAAGGGAGGTCCCAATGCGGTCTCCTACTGTGCCGCCAAGGGAGGTATCGTGAATATGACCCGGGGCATGTGCATCGACCATGGAGCCCAGAACATCCGGGTGAACTGCGTTTCTCCGGGAGATGTGGATACCCCCCTTCTGCGGAGCGAAGCGGTGCAGCTCGGATTGGATATGGACGAGTGGCTCCGGGAGAGTGCGGACCGTCCTCTGGGGCGTATCGGAACTCCCGAAGATATCGCCAAGGCGGTCTACTTTTTGGTAAGTGATCTTTCCGCGTGGGTAAGCGGAGCGAATCTCGTGGTGGACGGCGGGGGTACCGCATAATTTCCCCGCATAGAGAAGGAGGCGTTTTTTGTATGGAGAGCAAGAAGGTTGTCTATCCCTATATTCCCAACTCCGCTCCGGAGGTGCAGAAGGAGATGCTCGCATCCATCGGAGCCGAGAGCATCGACGAGTTTTACGAGTGCATTCCCGAGCCTTTGCGGTTTAAGGGAAAAATGGATCTTCCCGAGCCCTTTCTGGACGAATACAGCCTGAAACGGCATATGGAGAAGATGCTCCGGAAGAACCGGGGAACCCATGAACACCTCAGCTTTATGGGAGGCGGATCCTGGCAGCATTACGTTCCCGCGGTGTGCGACGAGGTGAATCATCGTTCGGAATTTCTCACCGCCTATGCGGGAGAGCCCTACGAGGATCACGGGCGTTTTCAGGCGTTGTTCGAATATACCAGCATGATGGGAGAACTTCTGGAGATGGATGCGGTGAACGTGCCCACCTACGATGGTTCCCAGGCGGCGGCTACGTCGATTCGCATGGCCTGCCGGATTACAGGACGGGATACGGTGCTGGTGGCGGAAAATGTCCATCCCGAACGGATGCTGGTAATCCGCAACTACTGTCATCCCGGAGTGACCCTCCGCAGCGTTCCTTTCTGCGACAAGACGGGGACCCTGGATATGGAGGCCCTGAAAAAGAGCATCACCCCGGAGGTGGCGGGGCTCTACGTGGAGAATCCCAACTTCCTGGGGTATCTCGAAGTGGAGGCCTCGACAATGGCGGAGCTGCTTCACGCTTCGGGAGCTCTCTTTATCGTCGGAACGGATCCCAGCTCCCTGGGAGCTCTCACGCCTCCCGGGCGGTACGGAGCGGACATCGTCTGCGGAGACATTCAGCCTCTTGGAATGCATATGTACGCCGGAGGCGCCCGGGCGGGGTTCATCGCCACCCGGGACGAGGAGCGTTTCGTGCAGCAGTTTCCCTCCCGGCTCTTCGGCATCGCCCCCACCACTCACAAGGAGTGGGGCTTCGGGGACGTGGCCTGGGAGCGTACCTCCTTCGCCAAACGGGAAGAGGCGGTGGAGTTCGTGGGAACCGCTTCGGCTCTTTGGGGCATTACTGCGGGGGTCTATCTGGCCCTCATGGGGCCCCAGGGGATGAAGGAGCTCGGAGAGGGAATCTTCCAGCGTTCCGCCTATTTGGCGGAAAAAATGGCGGAGCTTCCGGGGGTGAAGGTGCTCTTCCGGGATACTCCCTTCTTCAAGGAGTTCGGAGTGAACTTCGAGGGTACTGGAAAGACCGTGAAAGCCGTTAACGAAGCCCTTCTGGAAAAGGGAGTCTTCGGATGCCTGGATCTTTCCGAGGATTTCCCCTCCCTGGGACAGACCGGGCTCTTCTGCGTCACCGAGGTGCACAGCCAGGAAGACATGGATATTCTTGTCCGTCTCCTGAAGGAGATCCTGGGTTAGCTCCGGGATTTTCGAGAAAAAGAGAAAGGACGATCCTTCATGGGAATGAATATGCAAACCAAACTGCGTGATTTTCATCAGGCTCGGTGGGACGAACCCATCATTTTCGAGCTTTCCGCACCGGGAGAGCGGGGTATCCTGGTTCCTCCGGCAGAAGAGGAAGTGGCGCGCCAGGGAGCCGAGGGGCTCGAAAAAATTCCCTCCTATATGAGACGCACCGCTCCTCCCGCTCTACCCGAGATGGGGCAGATGCGGGTGCTCAAGCACTACTTGCGGCTCTCCCAGGAAAATCTGGGGGCGGATCTCAACGTGGATATCGGTCAGGGAACCTGTACCATGAAATACAGCCCCAAAATAAACGAAGTGCTGGCGGCAAATCCCGCTCTCTCGGAACTGCATCCCAAACAGGACGAATCCACCCTCCAGGGGCTTCTGGAGATGCTCTACAAGACCGAGCACGCTCTCAAGGAGATCTCCGGCATGGACCGGTTCTCTCTTCAGGCGGGGGGAGGCTCCCACGCCATCTATGCCATCGTCTCCATTATCCGGGCCTGGGTGGATGCCACGGGGCAGAGCGATACCAAGGACGAGATCATCACCACCATCTTTTCTCATCCCTCCAACGCAGCTACGCCGATACTCAAGGGCTTCAAGGTGATCAATCTCTATCCCGATGCGGAGGGGCGGCCGGATTTCGAGGCCCTCAAGGCGGCGGTGAACGAGCGTACTGCGGCGTTGCTCATCACGAATCCCGAGGACATCGGCATCTACAATCCCCGGATCAAGGAGTTTACGGATCTGGTGCACTCCGTGGGAGGCGTTTGCAGTTACGACCAGGCGAACCTCAACGGCATCATGGGGATCACCCGGGCCAAGGAGGCGGGGTTCGACCTCTGTTTCTTCAACCTTCACAAGACTTTTTCCGCTCCCCACGGATGCGGGGGCCCCGGAGGGGGCGTTATCGGAGTTACCTCGGAGCTGGCGAAGTTTCTGCCGGTGCCCCTGGTGGAGTTCGATTCCTCCGAAGAGCGCTACTACCTGAACTACGATCTGCCTCAAAGCATCGGGAAGGTGAAGGATTTTTACGGTTCCGTGCCGGTGATTCTCAAGGCCTATGCCTGGATTCTGTCCCTCGGCCAGGAGGGGCTCACCGAGGCCGCCCGGGTGGCGGTGCTGAACAACAACTATATGTTCCGTAACATCCTGAAGATTCCCGGAGCCAGCGCCCCTTACGCCGAGGGAGAACACCGGGTGGAGCAGGTGCGCTACAGCTGGAAGAAGCTGAAGGAGGAAACCGGCATCGGCACCGCGGAGGTGCAGAACCGCATGTTCGATTACGGGGTGCACTACTGGACCAGCCACGAGCCCTGGATCGTGCCGGAACCCTTTACGGTGGAACCCACGGAATCTTATTCCAAGGAGGAGTTGGACGAATTCCTCGCCATCATGAAACAGATCGTCAAGGAGGCTCACGAGGATCCGGAGATGCTGCGCCACGCGCCTCACAAGAGCACCATCCACCACGTGGATCACGATTATCTGGACGATCCCGCCAAGTGGGCCATGACGTGGCGGGCCTATAAAAAGAAGTACACCGGCTATTTCGAACCGAAAAGTTAAAACCTTGTCTCCCCAGGAAGAGAATTTCCCGAGAATCAAAAGAGGAGGTTCTCCTTCTTGGGGAGATGTTTTTCGATTGTCGAGAAGGAGTTAAAAAATTATGAAACTTGGAGTGATCGTCAATCCCGTGGCGGGTATGGGAGGAGCCGTGGGGCTCAAGGGTACCGACGGAGCGCAGGTTCTGGCGGAGGCCCGGCGCCGTGGGGCAATTCCCCGATCCCCCGAAAGAGCGGTACGGGCTTTGAGAAAACTACGTCCTCTCCGGGAAAATCTCGATGTTTTCACCTGTCCCGGAACCATGGGAGAGACGGAACTCCGGGAGTGCGGTTTTGTTCCGAAGGTCCTCGATTGCGGAGCTTCCGGGGATTCGGAAAGCTCCTTTTCCCGGGAACATACCCTTCGGGGAGTGCGTCTCATGAAAGAGTTCGGGGTGGATCTGCTTCTTTTCGCCGGAGGGGACGGCACCGCCCGGGACATTTGCGAGGTCGCGGGGGAGTCCCTTTTGGTTCTGGGGATTCCTGCGGGGGTAAAGATTCACTCCCCCGTGTATGCTACCTCTCCGGAATCCGCGGGAGAGCTTGCTCTGAGCTATCTTTCGGGCTCCCGGATTCCCGAAAAGATTGCGGAGGTCCGGGATATCGATGAAGAGGCCTTTCGTTTAGGCCGGGTGCAGGCTCGGCTCTATGGATATTTGCGCATTCCCTTCGAACGCCGCCGGGTACAGGGGCTCAAGTCCGGAAGCCCCGCTTCGGATTGGGTGGCTCAGCAGGCTATCGCGGCGGCGGTGGCGGAGGAAATGGAGCCCGGAGTGTGCTACGTTCTCGGCCCCGGTACCACCACCCGGGAGGTGGCGGACGCTCTGGGAGTGCCGAAAACCCTTCTCGGAGTGGATGTGGTGCGAGATGGAAACCTTTTGGGAAAGGATCTCGGAGCGGAGGAGCTCGAAGATCTTGTAAAGGAGAATCCCGTGCGGGTGGTGGTAACTCCCATCGGCGGCCAGGGATATATCCTGGGCCGGGGAAACCAGCAGATCGGCCCGAACATCCTCCGCCGCTGCGGCCGAAAGGGGCTTCTGGTGCTTTGCGCTCCCGAAAAACTTCGGGCCCTGGAGGGAGAACCTCTGCGGGTGGATACGGGAGACCCGGATCTGGATCGGGAGTTCGAAGGATATGTCCGGGTGCGCACGGGATATTCCCAGGAGAGCATGTACCCTCTTCGGGGATGGTAATAAGGAGGCCCCTCATAAAGGAGGTGGTGCGAAAAAACGAAAACGAAGAAAGAAGGCGGAAAGAAACGAGAAGTTTATGGAAAAGCAGTATGAATGTATAAGGTGAAGGAGGACGGGTTCTTATGGCTCTATTGAAACTGGCTCCCATCGCGGTACTGGCGGGGCTTATGCTGAGCGGTATGGATATTCTTCTGGCGGCTCCTCTCGCCACCATCACCGCGGTGGCTCTGGCCATGATTCTCGACAGGTATCGTTTTCAAGAGGTTTTCGACGCGGCCCTGGATAACGTGAAACACTTCATCATCGTATTCTTCATTCTCATGGCGGCCTACGCTCTGGCGGAAGCCTTCATGGCCACCGGAGTAGGGGCGTCCATCATCATCATGTCTCTCAAACTGGGGATTTCGGGGCAAACCGTGGCGGTTATCGGGCTCTTCGCCACCGCGGTGCTTTCCATCGCTACGGGAACCTCCTGGGGGACCTTCGCGGCCTGTGCCCCGGTGTTTCTCTGGCTCAGCCACATCGTGGGAGGAAGTCCTATCCTTACGGTGGCAGCCGTGGCGGGGGGCTCCTGTTTCGGGGATAATATCGGTCTTATTTCAGATACCACCGTGGTGAGCTCGGGAATGCAGGAAGTGGAAATCATTCACCGGGTACGCCATCAGGGGGTATGGTCTTTCCTCTGCCTCTTCATTTCGGCGGGGATTTTTTATTTTGCGGGTACCAGCATGGGATTGGGAAGCGAAGCGGGGAACGCCGCCGCCGCCATCGATGCCATTCCTCCCGAGGTTTGGGCGAGCCTGGAGGAGAAAAGGGCATCTGCAGTAACCCTGTTGGAACAGGTGCGATCGGGGGTTCCCCTCTACATGATTATACCGCTTCTCGTGGTTCTTGGCATGGCGGTATCCGGAATTTCCACTCTTCTCTGTCTGGGAGCGGGTATCGTGGCCGCTCTGATCTTCGGTATGGTGGCGGGAACCGTATCATCGGTACTGGAATTTTTGGATTTGATCTATACGGGTTTTTCCGATGCCGGAAGCTGGTCCATCGTGATGATGATGTGGGTGGGAGCCTTCGGAGGGGTGATGCGGCTTATGAAGGCCTTCGATCCCATCGCTCATGGAATTCTCAGAATGGTACGCAACGTGCGGCAGCTCATCTTCAGCAACGGAATTCTCTGCCTCATCGGTAACGCCGCTCTGGGGGACGAGATGGCTCAGATCGTTACCATCGGTCCCATCATCAAGGAGATGACCGACGAGAACGTGGAGGCCAGCGAAGAGGATATGTACACCCTCCGGCTTCGCAACGCCACCCTCTCGGATGCCTTCGGAGTGCTGGGCTCCCAGCTCATTCCCTGGCATTGCTACATCGTTTTCTTCGTGGGCATCGCCTATGCGGTGTATCCTCTCTATCACTTCATGCCTCTGGATATTATCCGGTTCAACTTCATGGCTTTCGTGGCGGTGGGCTCCATGCTGGTGCTTACCTTCACGGGGTGGGATCGTTTCATTCCCCTCTTCAAGATTCCTTCGGAACCCGATGTAAAACTGAAAAAGCGGGGATAATCCACACCAGCTCTTTTGATGAAATCCGCAGAGAGGAGGGGAAACCCTCCTCTTTTTGATGCTCCGAAAAAGTTTCTTTTTTCTGACAAATCATCGCCTCCCTGACATTGACACCGTTCAAGAGCTTGGATACACTAAAAAGGGGTTGACTATCCCCGGCAATATGTTCGGGTATCGGGAGTACGAATCATCAAAATTTTTAGGGGAGGTTCAGGAAATGAAAAGAAGAGTTGCTTTAGCGGTGCTTTTTGGGGTATGCGGTATGCTGCTTTTGGGGAGCGGTGTCTTCGGGGCGAGTAAAATCGAAATCGGCTGCGCCATCTACAAGTTTGACGACACCTTCATGACCGGTGTCCGGAACGCCATCGCGGAGGCCGCCAAGGACAAGGCCAAGGTGGATATCGTGGACAGCCAGAACTCCCAGGCCACTCAGAACGACCGGGTGGATATGTTCATCACCAAGAGGCTTAACGCCATGGCCATCAACCCCGTAGATCGTACCGCCGCAGGGGTTATCATCGAGAAGGCCAAAAAGGCGAACATTCCCGTGGTGTTTTTCAACAAGGAGCCCCTTCCCGAGGATATGCAGAAGTGGGACAAAATCTACTACGTGGGAGCCCGGGCGGAGGAGTCCGGTACCATGTCCGGCCAGATCATCGTGGATTACTGGAAAAGCCATCCCGAGGCGGACAAGAACGGGGACGGAGTGCTTCAGTACATTATGATCAAGGGAGAGCCGGGACACCAGGATGCGGAGCTTCGCACGGAATATTCCATCAAGGCCATAACCGATGCGGGAATTCCCGTGGAGAAGCTGGCGGAAGATACCGCCCTCTGGGATCGTGTACGGGGACAGGAAAAAATGGCGGCCTTTCTGGCGGCCCACGGAGACAATATCGAGGCGGTTCTGGCCAATAACGACGATATGGCTCTCGGAGCCATCGAGGCTCTCAAGGCGGGGGGATATTTCAAGGATGGCAAGTTCATGCCCGTGGTGGGCGTGGATGCCACGGCTCCCGCTATCCAGGCTCTCGAAGAAGGAACCCTTTTGGGAACCGTGTTGAACGATGCCATCAACCAGGGGCAGGCTACCTTCAATCTTTCTTTCCTCCTGGCCCAGGGAGAGACGCCCACTTCGGAAAACTCGGGGTATGAGATCTCCGACGGCAAGTATGTCTGGGTTCCCTATCGCAAGGTTACTCCGGAGAACGTGGACGAGTTCAAATAATATTTTTCGATAGGAAAGTCCGGGAGGGGGGCGCGGCTCCCCTCCCTTTGCATACCCTTTCCGAAATGCGGGTACGGGAACGATGCGGGGGGAAGGATGTTCATGGAAAAGAACGATCAGTTCGTATTGGAAATGCGCCATATATCGAAGGCTTTTCCCGGAGTGCAGGCACTTCAGGATGTCAGCCTGGAAGTGCGTCCCGGGACGGTGCACGCTCTTATGGGGGAGAACGGGGCGGGAAAATCCACTCTGGTGAAATGCCTTTTCGGCCTGTACCTTCAGGATGAGGGAGAAATTCTGCTCCAGGGGAAGCCCGTTACCATATCCAGCTCCCGGGAGGCTCTGGACCTGGGAATTTCCATGATTCACCAGGAGCTGCACCCCATTCCTGATCGGTCGGTGATGGAGAACGTCTGGCTCGGTCGGGCTCCTCTTCGAAAACTGGGAAAACTGAACTTCGTAGATCACAGAGCCATGAAGGAGAAAACCGAAAGCCTTTTCGAGGATCTGAAGCTGGATATCAATCCCCGGAGCCTGGTGCGGGATCTTTCGGTCTCCAAGGTACAGTCCATGGAGATCGCCAAGGCGGTTTCCTACAATGCCCGGGTTATTGTGATGGACGAGCCCTCCTCCTCTCTTACGGGGCACGAAGTGCACCATCTTTTTGGAATTATCCGCAATCTCAAGGAGCGGGGAATTTCCATCATCTATATCTCGCACAAGATGGAGGAAATTCTCGAAATCGCGGATGACGTCACCATCATGCGGGACGGCAAAAAGGTGGGCACCTGGCCTGCGGGGGAACTTACCACGGATCTCATCATCTCCCGCATGGTGGGCCGGGAGATGACGAACCGCTTTCCCCCTCGGAAAAACAGGCCCGAAGAAGAAGCGGTGCTGGATGTTCGGGGATATACCTCGCCTTTTCCCAAGTCCTTTCAGGATGTTTCCTTTACGCTGCGCCGGGGAGAGATCCTCGGGGTGGGAGGGCTTGTGGGGGCCCAGCGGACCGAAGTGATGGAGGCCCTTTTCGGCCTGCGTTCCCTGGAATCCGGAAAAGTGCTGATCCATGGAAGAGAGGCGGATCTCTCCTCCCCCATCAAGGCGAAGAAACACAAAATGGCCTTTCTCACCGAGGAACGGCGGGCCACGGGAATCTTTCCGGTGCTTTCGGTGCAGTTCAACCTTTTGGCGGCCCATCTGGCTTCCTACGTGGGATCCGGAAGGCTTCTCAACCAGAGATCCATGTGCAGGGATGCCCGGGAAGGAATCGAAAAACTTTCGGTGAAAACCCCTTCCTCCCGGGAGCTGATCCGCAACCTCTCCGGAGGGAACCAGCAGAAGGTGCTCCTTGCCCGGTGGCTTCTCACGGATCCGGAGATCCTCATTCTCGACGAACCTACCCGGGGGATCGACGTGGGGGCCAAGTACGAAATCTATACCATCATGGCGGATCTCGCGAGCCAGGGAAAGAGCATCGTCATGATCTCTTCGGAGATGCCGGAACTTTTGGGCATGACGGATCGCATTCTCGTCATGAGCCAAGGACGCCTTGCGGGGATCGTGAACACTCCGGAAACCACGGAAGAAGAGATTATGCGGCTTGCCACCAAATATGTGGCGTAGCGGAAAAACATAGAAAGAACAAGGAAGGAAAGGGTCGGTTATGGAGTCAAAAAAGACGTTTGTCGGATCTTCGCTGCAGTTTCTTTCGCAACACGCCATTTTCGTGGTTCTCGTGGCGCTGGTGCTTATCATCGCCATGGTGGATCCCCGGTTTTTATCTTTTAATATTTTAAGAGACGTGCTCATGCAGAGTTCCACCCGGGCCATCATGGCCTTGGGAGTCGCCTTTATTCTTATCACCGGAGGAGTGGATCTCTCCTCGGGGCGCATGGTGGGTTTCGCGGCGGTCATTTCCGCCTCCATGCTCCAGATCCCCGAATATGCCCGGCGTTTCTATCCGGATCTTCCCAATCTTCCGGTACTGCTTCCCATTCTTATGGCCATTCTGGCCTGCATGCTTTTCGGCATGTTCAACGGCATCATCGTGGCCAAACTCCAGGTGCCGCCCTTCATCACCACTTTGGGAAGCATGGTTATGGTGTACGGTATCAACTCCATCTACTTCGACATGGCCCCCAACAATTCCCAGCCCATCGGAGGGCTTCGGCCGGACTTTACCGCCCTGGGGTCGGGACATCTTTTCAATATGCCCATCATTATTATCATTGCCCTGGTAGTGGCGGTGGGAGTGTGGATTCTCTTCAACAAGACCCAGCTCGGCATGAATATGTACGCCATCGGGGGGAACCGGGAGGCCGCCATCGTCTCCGGAGTGAACGTGGTGCTTACCCTGATTCTTCTCTACGCCATCGCGGGAGCTCTCTACGGCGTGGCGGGGGTGCTCGAGGCGGCCCGTACGGGAGGAGCCACCAACAACTACGGTAACATGTACGAGCTGGATGCCATCGCGGCCTGCGTGGTGGGAGGCGTTTCCACCACCGGAGGCGTGGGGACCGTGCCGGGAGTGCTTGCGGGGGTGCTCATCTTCGGGGTTATCAACTACGGCCTCACCTTTATCGGTGTGAACCCCTATTGGCAGCTTATCGTGAAGGGACTCATCATCGTGGCGGCGGTCTCCTTCGATATCCGGAAATACATCGCCAAAAGGTAGATTGCTCGAAGCCCTTCTTTCGACCTCTCTGCGAAGCCCCCGGGATTTCCTTCGGAATCCGGAAGGGCTTCGCTTTTTGTTGTCTTCCTGGCTCTTTTCCACTACACTTTACTTGGAAAAAGCTTCCCCATCTCGGAGCAAGGGAGGGATTCTTTCGTGAATATGGAAGCGTTTCTTGCGGTGGCCCGGGGAGACGCCGAGGCGGATCTTGTGCTTCGGGGAGCCCGGATAGCCAATGTTTTCACCCTGGAATACGAGGAGGCGGAAATAGCCCTTTTCAAAGGCTATATCGCGGGAGTGGGAAAGGGATACCGAGGCCAAAAGGAGGAAGATCTTTCGGGGCTTCTTTTGGTGCCGGGATTTCTCGACGGGCACTGTCACATCGAAAGCACCATGCTCACTCCCGCGGGTTTCTCGGAGCTCGCGGTGCTGCGGGGCACCACGGGAGTGGCGGCGGATCCCCACGAGATCGCCAATACTCTGGGAATGAAGGGAATCGAGTACATGTGGCGGGAGAGCCTGGATTGCCCGGTGGATATTTTTTATACCGCTCCTTCCTGCGTTCCCGCTTCGTCCTTCGAAACTCCTTTGGAACCCCTGGATGCGGGGGCTTTGGAAGAAATGTTTGCCCGGGGATGGTGCGATTCCCTGGGAGAGGTGATGAACTATCCAGGAGTGATCCAGGGGGATCCCGCCCTCTGGGCCAAGCTCTACGTAACGGGAAAACGCCCCCGATCGGGACACGCTCCGGGGTTGAGGGGAAAAGACCTCTGCGCCTATCTTCTTTCGGGATGCGATTCGGATCACGAGAGCTTCGCCCTGGAAGAGGGATTGGAAAAATTGCGCCGGGGAATGTGGCTCATGATCCGGGAGGGGGCCACGGAACACAACCTGGAGGAACTCGCTCCCCTGGTGCGGGAGAACGAGGCTCGAACCAGCCGCTGCATGATGGTGAGCGACGATCTCTCCGCCCGGTATCTCCGGGATACGGGGCATATGGATGTCAAAATCCGCCGTGCCATTAAACTGGGGATTTCTCCTCTGGCGGCGCTGCGCATGGTGACCCTTTCTCCGGCGGAATACTTCGGATGGAAAGATCGGGGAGCTCTCGCACCGGGGCGGTTGGGGGATATGGTAGCGGTGGATTCCCTGGAAAATTGCCAGGTCCGCAAGGTCTGGAAGAAGGGGCGCCTGGTGGTTTCCGAAGGAGAACTTCTGAGCGGCAGGGTTCCCCGGATCACTCCGCCCTCTCTGGGCTGCAGCGGCGTTCCGGTTCCCGAAGAAAAGGATTTCCGGCTTCCGGTTCCGCCGGGGGCGAAGATCCGCGTGTTGGGGCTTCGTCCGGGACAGGTGGTGACGGATCATCTCATGATGGAGCCTACCGTGCGGGAAGGCTGTGCGGTGCCGGATCCTTCCCGGGATCTCGCCTTTCTCGCGGTGCTTGAAAAAAATCAGGGTACGGGGCGCCTGGGGATCGGTTTCGTCTCCGGTCTCGGGCTGAAGGAGGGAGCTCTCTTTTCCTCGGTGGCCCATGACGCCCATAATTTCGTGGTGGCGGGAATGGATATTTCCTCCATTCTGAAGGCTTTCGAAACCCTTATCCAAGAGGGAGGTGGTATTGGAGCGCTACGGGGCCGGGAAGTTTTGGCATCCCTGGCTCTTCCCGTGGGAGGGCTCATGAATGCCTCCGAGGGGGATGCGGTCATCCGGGGGCTTTCGGAGGCGGAAAAAGCTGCCGAGACCCTTGGAACCGGGCTGGATCATCCCTTTATGGCCCTGAGTTTTCTCTCTCTCTCGGTGATTCCGGAGCTCAAGCTCACCGACCGGGGATACGTGGATCTGGGCAGAGGCGGCAGCCAGCCTCTCTTTGTGCAAGATTGATTTTTTATTTTTAAGGAGGAGGATGTATCATGGCATCGTGGTTGGAAAGCCAATTTAAAATCAAGGAGTCCGGAAGCGACGTCAAAACGGAGATTCTCGCGGGAATCACCACCTTCATGACCATGGGGTACATTATTTTCGTCAATCCCGGCATTCTCCAGAATACCGGCATGCCCTTCGGAGCTCTCATGACCGCCACCTGCGTGGCCAGCGCCCTGGCTACCTTTCTCATGGCCTTTATGGCGAACTATCCCATCGCTCTCGCTCCCGGTATGGGACTCAACGCCTTTTTCGCCTTCGGGGTTGTGCTGGGCATGGGAATTTCCTGGCAGGTCGCCCTGGCGGCGATTTTTATCGAAGGTATCATTTTCATTCTTCTTACGCTTACCAAAATTCGAGAAAGCATCGTCAACGGCATTCCGAAATCCCTTAAAATTGGTATTTCCACGGGGATCGGTCTTTTTATCGCCTTCATCGGCCTGCAGAGTGCGGGGGTGATCGTGAAAAACGATGCGGTTCTCGTGGGGCTGGGGAGTCTGAAATCCCCGGAGGTCCTTCTGGCGTGCCTGGGCTTTTTCATCATGGTCACTCTGGAGGTGCGCAAAATACGGGGATCCATTCTCTGGGGAATTCTCGCCATCACCGCCATCGCGGTCTTTATGGGCGTCGCCCAGGCTCCGGAAGGTTTCGTCTCGTCGCCTCCCTCGGTAATGCCCATCTTCGCCAAGATGGACTTTTCCGGGCTCGCGAATCCCAACTTCTGGATCGTGGTCTTCTCCTTCTTCTTCGTGGACTTCTTCGATACCGTGGGAACCCTGGTGGGAGTTACCAACCGTGCGGGAATGCTGGATAACGAGGGACGTCTTCCCAAAGCCCGGGAAGCTCTTATGGCGGATGCCCTGGGAACTACCGCGGGAGCCGTTCTGGGTACCTCCACGGTAACCTCCTACGTGGAGAGTGCCAGCGGGGTGGAACAGGGAGGCCGCACGGGGCTTACCGCTCTGGTGGTGGGAATCCTTTTCCTGCTGGCCCTCTTCTTCTCTCCCGTGGTGGCCATCGTTCCTTCCTGTGCCACCGCTCCCGCCCTGGTGCTGGTAGGAATCTTCATGATGGCGAGTCTCAAGGATCTGGATTTCGCGGATTGGACCGCTTTCGTTCCCGCCAGCGTGGCCATCTTCGTCATGCCCTTCAGCTACAGTATCGCTCACGGCATCGAGTTCAGCTTCATCACCTTTACGGTGATCAAGATTCTCGGAGGCAAGGCCAAGGAGGTCAGCCCCATCATGCTGGCCCTTACGGCACTTTTCGTTCTCAAGGAAATCTTCTTCTAAAAAAAGGATGTTACTCAAAGCGGGGAGCCCTCGGTGGGGCTCCCCGTGAGTATACGTCTCCTTTTACGAAAGCCTCCGGGCTCCTCCGGGAATGGAAACCCGATAGATACGGCATTCCCGTTCCATGTGGCGGGCATATTCCAGGCTTACCTCCTCTTCGAAGGCCGAAGCTCCCTCTTTTTCCACCAGGGCCACCACGCATCCTCCGAAACCCGCTCCGGTCATCCGGGCTCCCAGACAAGCGTAATGCTGCCAGCAGCACTCCACAAGGCAGTCCAGCTCCCGACAGGATACTTCGTAATCGAACTGAAGCGAGAGATGGGAGCGGTTCATAAGCTTTCCGAAAGTTTCAAGGTTTCCGGATTCGAGAACCTGGGCGGCCTCCCGGGTACGGTGATTTTCGAGAATCACGTGACGGGCTCGCCGGCGGAGAAGGGGGTCCGAAAGATGGGGGGCATGAAAAGCGAATTCCTCCGGAGAGATTTCTCCCAGGGCCTGCCAGCTCCCCCATCGTTGCAGCTCTTTCAGGGCTTGGGCGCACTCTTCCCGGCGCCGGTTGTATTCCGATGTGACGAGCTCCCGGCGCTTCCGGCTGTCCAGAATACAGAGCACGTGATCTTGCAGGGGCACCGGAATCTGGCGGTACTCCAGGGTGCCGCAGTCCAGAAAGAGAGCGTGTCCCGGAGCGCCCAGGGCGATGGCGCACTGATCCATAATGCCCGATTGCACGCCCATAAAGCGATTTTCCGCTTCCTGTCCCAGTTTGGCCAGGGAGAGCATGTCATCGAGGCCTTCCAGGGAAAGGCCGAAGAGATCCTTTAGCATGAGTCCCGTGAGAACTTCCAGAGAGGCGGAGGAGGAGAGCCCCGCTCCCGAGGGAAGATCTCCCCAGAAAAGGGCCTCGAACCCCGAGGAAAGAGGGTATTCGTGATCCTGGAAAGCCCGGAGCACTCCCTTGGGATAGTTGGCCCATCCGTGTTCCGGAAGAAAACGGAGATCCTCCAAGGTGCATTCCACCGTTCCCAGGTCGGGGAAATTTTCCGAGTAGAGCCGTACTCGGGAATCCTCCCGTTTCCGGAGAGCTGCGGCAATGCCGAAGGATATGGGGCAGGGAAGGACGTAACCTCCGTGACAGTCCGTGTGTTCTCCGATAAGATTGACTCGCCCCGGGGCGGTATAAAATCGCACGTTTCGGGTATCTCCGAACCGGGAGGTTACAAGGCTTTTCAGCTTTTCCAGCGGTGCTTTCATGAAAGATCCTCCTCCTGGAATTGGATTCTTTTCGTATTGTACCGGCATATGAGAAAAAAGAAGAGCCTTTCTGAAAAAACCGGAAGGAGATTCGTTTCCATGAGATACGTCGGCATACGTCATGTACAGGAGAGGATGTTGGCGTTTCTGCCGGAAGAGGATGTTTTTTCTTCGGGAAGGGGGTTTTCGGTAACGTGCAAAGCCGCGAAGATATCAGCTCTCTCGTGCGTTCCCTCGTGATCTGGGCAATCCGGAAGGGTCTGGAAGAGGGGGAGGATTATGTACTCCTCTGCAATACTCTCTTCGGACTTCTCGGAGTGGAGGAGCCTTCTCCGGAAGAGGGAGAGGCACCGGAAACCTCCAAAGAAATGCTCTCGCTGCTCCGGAAATTGAGAAATCTTCTCCGGGAGAGGGGGCATGCCTGGGGGAATCTGGAGGAGGAGAAGTTCGTCAGCCGAATCATGGGGGTGCTTACTCCCCGGAGCTCCGAAGTGATGCGCCGTTTTCGGGAGAAAGAAAGCCGGGAGGGCTCCCGGGAGGCGGTGGATTGGTTCTACCGTTTTTCTTCGGACACCTTCTACATCCGGCACGATCTGGTGGCCCGGAATCTGCACTGGAAGGTTCCCTCCTCCTACGGCACGTTCCAGATTACCGTGAACTGCTCCAAACCGGAAAAGGACCCCCGGGAAATACGGGCCGCCCGGGAGAGGCGCAGCTCCTCCTATCCTTCCTGTCTTCTCTGCGTGGAAAACGTGGGGTACTGGGGCCATCCGGGGCATCCCGAGCGAAGCAACCACCGGATTTTGCCACTAGAAATCCAGGGAGAAACCTGGTATTTGCAGTTTTCTCCCTACGTCTATTACCACCAGCACTGCATTCTCCTCTCCCGGGAACATCGTCCCATGTCCATATCGGATCGGAGCATTCCCCGGATATGCGCCTTTCTGGAGCGGTTTCCCTCCATGTTCCTGGGCTCCAACGCAGATCTTCCCATCGTGGGGGGATCCATTCTCGGGCATGATCACTTTCAGGGAGGCTCCTGGCATTTTCCCGTGGAGGATGCTTCCGCCTGGGGAAGAGGGCGCGTCGGAAACTGCATGGTCGAAATGCTGCGGTGGCCTCTTTCGATACTCCGCCTCCGAAGCGACGATCCCCGGGCCCTGGAAGAATGGGGAGGGCGGATTATCCAAGCCTGGCGATCTTACGGGGATCCGGAATCGAAGATTCTTCCCTTCACGGAACATGGGGAAGTTCGGGAGGAACACAATACGATGACCCTCATCGGAAGGCGCCGGGAAAGGGCCTGGGAGATGGACCTGGTGCTGCGGAACAACCGCACCACCCCGGAGCGCCCGGAGGGGCTTTTCCACGTGCATCCCCGACGGCACCATATCAAAAAGGAGAATATCGGTCTCATCGAGGTGATGGGCCTCGCGGTTCTTCCGGGAAGGCTGAAGAAGGAGTTGGAAGATGTTCGGGAAGTTCTGGAGGGTACCCGTAGAGTCGGGGATCTTCCGGAGGATTTTCCCCATCTGGCATGGGCGGAAGCCCTCCGGAAGGAAGCGGGAGCTCCCCTCTCTTCAGAAAAGGCCGGAGATTTGGTGCGGCGGCGGTGCGGCGACATCTTCCTTCGAGGATTGGAGGATTGCGGTGTCTTTCCGGATACTCCGCCGGGCCGAAGGGGTATGAAGCGTTTCCTCGAATTTCTCGAAAGGGATTTGCAGATTCCCCTGAAATTCCAAGAGATCTGAAAAACTCGAAATCTCTGGGCGAAACGGATTCCCCTGCCTTTTCGGAGGGGATACGGCAAGAAGGAGGTGCTTTTTCATGCCATCTATGGGTTCTGTAAGAGCGTGGGGCGGAGGCTTTTCGGAGAAAAGCGGAGGAACCCGCATGTTTCATGAGGGCCGGATCATTCTCCTGGGGTTGATTTTGTTCCTCTTTTCCCTTGCGGCACAGGCTGCGGAGGAGCCGGGCATCTCCTGGACCGAGGATCGGATAGCGGCTCTGGGGCAGGCGGTGGCTCCGGAGGACGCCCTCTCCCCGGGGAGTGCCAAACTCCTTGCCCGAAGAGGAGCGGTGATGGATCTGCAGCGTAATCTCCTGGAATTCGTTCAGGGAGTGCGGGTGGATGCGAAAACCAGCATGCAGGATTTTATGGTGCACGACGAAGTGCGCACCTCCGTGGAGGGCATCATTCGGGGAGTGGAGGTCTGGAAGAGCTCCTGGGATGGGGAAGTTTACAGCGTTTGGGGTGGTTTTTCCCTGAAAAAAGTTCGCTCTGCGGGAGCCTCCCGGATTCCGGGGCTTGCCTCCAAAAAAGTGCCCTCCTACCAGGGAAAGGGGTACGCTTCCCTGGAGCTCGATTTGGGAGATCTTCCCTTCGAGCCCTCCCTGGTCATCTCCCTTCGTTCCGAATCGGGAAAAAAGATTTACGGCCCGGAGTTCGTGGACGCCCGGTCCTTCGTGGAAAAGGGCATGTGCCGTTACCGGGAAAACCCGGCTCCCCGGAAGAGCGCTTTCTGGGAACCCCTCCTGGGAGGAAAACCCGCATGGGCGGAGGATAACGTTCTCGTGCTCTCCGAGGACCTCCGTATCAACGAGGCGGGGGAGATTGTCATTCCCTCGGAGGCAGCGGAAGTGATCGAAAGAAATTCCTTCGATTTCCGCATTCCCTGCAACATTACGGTGATTACCAAAACCGCCGCGACCCGGGGCTCCCTGCAGTTTTTCCTTGCCTGGGACAAGGAGCTCTCTTCCGGGGGAAGGCGGTGATCATTCCCCGGAAATTCCGCTTTTTGGGAGGGCTTTTTTTTCTCGGTCTCTGCTTCCTCTGGGGAGGCTACGAGGGGAACAGCCCTTCCAGGATGCTGGAAGAGCTGGAACGGGACGCTCTGGATCTCTATCGGGAGATGGAATCCCATCCCCGGGGAGATCGCAACATCGTGCTGGTCCTTGCCCGGGAGACTTCTTTTCGCAAGTTTGGTCTCTGGCCCTGGTCGCGCAAGATTCACGGCCGCATGGTGCAACTCCTGGGAAATGCCCGAACCATCGTGCTGGATCTTATTTTTCCGGATAACCAGAGCTCCGAGGAGGATCTTTTTCTCGCGCAAGCCGTGAAGGAGCACGGAAACTGTATAGTGGGAGCTCATTTCGTAAAGGAAGGGGACGAAAATGTTCTGATACTTCCCTATCCGGAGCTTGCGGCAAGTGCCCGCTATCTGGGTGTTACCAACGTGGTGCCCGATCTGGACGGGCTTTATCGTTTTATAACCCCTCTCTGGGATTATGGAAGAGGAAGCCTGCCCTCCATCTCCTTGGCGGCCTGCCTGGGGGATACCGGAATTTCTCCGGGAATAACCAGGGAGCCCCGGGGGATCTCGCTTCTTCTGGGAGAGCGGGCTCTGCCGATGGAACCTTTCGGAGGCATATGGATTGCTCCCTGGAACTACGAGGATTATCCCGTTTACGAGTATGTGGACGTGCTGGAGGGAAAGGTGCCCTGGAGCTCCTTCGAGGATGCCCTGGTGATCGTTGGAATGGATGTTTCGGGAGCCATGGTGCAGGATATGGTAACCATGCCTTGGAAAACGGGAACCCGCACGATTCCCGGAGCGGCCTTCGTGGCCCTGGGAATGGAAACCCTCCTCTACGGCAATCCTCCCCGAGCTCTTTTCCGTCACGAAATCGCTTTCTTGGTTCTCTTTTGGGGCGTCTTGGGAGGTGTGGCGGGATTTTTCTGCAATCCTCGCTGGAGCTGGACGGTTTTGCTGCTTCTTCTCGGAGGGCTCTTGGGAATTCCTTTTTTTCTCCTGAAGCATGCGGGATTATGGTTTCCTCCGGTAATACCTCTCCTGGAGCTGCTTCTCGTTTACATGGTCGCCCTTTTTATCCGGCTGGTGGGTCTCTATCGCTCGCTGCGCCTGGGAAACTTCTATTCCGAAGTTCTCTCCTCTCTCACGAAACAGGAGGGGGTTATAACCCCCGGGGCCTATCTTAAGGAAGTATGGCCCAAGATTCAGGAGCTCACCTCCATCACCCTTCTCAAAAAACATGCTTCTCCCAAAAGAATGGAAAAGCTTCTCGAAGGGGGAGGGCGTCTGCTCACTCGGGAAGAGGGAACCTGGCTTATCAAAATTCCCTTCTCTCCCTTTCCCTACCGCCTTTTTATCCAGCCTCCCTCGGGATGGGGAGGGCTGCTGGAGCTGGGATGGAAACGCCGGGTCTCCCGGGAGGATCTGAAGCGGGCGGTGGCTTTGGTGCTTTCCATCTCCTGGTTTGGAGTGGCTCTGAGGCGCGAAGAGGAACGTCTCCGGGCCTTTCAGGGAGCTATCCGGGCGGTAGCCGCCGCTGTGGACGCCAAGGATCCCGAAACCCGGGGGCACTCGGACAGGGTGGCTCTTCTCTCCCGGGCTCTTGCGGAGGCCTTGGAGCTTCCCTCTGAATTTGTGGAAGAACTCCATTTCGGGGCGTTGCTGCATGATGTGGGGAAAATCGGCATTCCCGACGCAATTCTTCAAAAACCTTCCCGGCTTTGCGAGGAGGAGTTCGAAGCCATGAAAGCCCACCCCCTTTTAGGGCAGGGAATTTTGGAGCCCGTGCATCTTCCCAAGGTGGCGGTTCAGGGAATTCTGGAGCATCATGAAAGGCTCGACGGAAGCGGATATCCCAAGGGACTGAAGGGAGACGAGATCAGCCTTGCAGGAAGAATCGTGGCGGTAGCGGATGCCTTCGATGCTCTTTCCAGTCGGCGAACCTACAAGGATCAGTGGTCTCTGGAACGGATCTTTGCCTACTTTCGGGAGAACCGGGGAGTCCGGTACGATGCGAAGGTGGTGGATGCTCTCTTCCGTATCGGCGAAACCTGGTACGAAGAGGAACTTCCCGGAGGGGGCTTGAAAGAATCGAAAACGGGAAAAGAAGAAGTGTTGGAATGAATATCCTTGCTTGTACGACTTTCCCGAAGGAGGGTCCCCGGAATTTCCGGAGGCCCTCTATATTTTTTGGAAATTCTTTTACGCGATCCACCGCCGCTTGATGTTATGCAGGCTCAGGGTAAAGAGAACGACGCAGAAGATCGCAAGAATCGCAAAATCCAGCGCGAAGGGAAGAAAATGTTCTCCCCGGAGAGAACCATGAAGAAGATCCGCTCCATAGGTAAGAGGAAGAGCATAGGAGAAGGGGCGCAGAAAAAAGGGAAGAGCGCTTACGGGAACGAAGAGGCCGCAGAGAAAGATCATGGGAAAGCGGAAAAAGTTGGAGAAGGTCTGGGCCTCGAAAACCTCTTTGACTGCCACCGCGATAAAGAGCCCCAGAAAGGTGGAAGCCAGGGCTATCAGGGCCACTGCGGGAATGAAAATGCTCCATTCCACCGGCGGAAGCTCCAGAAAAAACGTTGCCATGAGTACCGGGATAAAGGCGTTGAGGATTCCGAAAAAAATGGCTCCCCCGGTTTTGGCGAGCATAAGGACCTCCAGAGGAAGGGGCGCCAGAAGCAGCCTTTCGAAGGTGCGGTTCTTCTTTTCGAAGGTTACCGTTACCGATAGCATGGAGGTGGTGCCGAAAAGAACGGAAACCGCCACCACTCCGGGAAGCACCAGGGGAAGGCTTTCCAGGCCCCGCCCGGATTTGACGAAGAACATACCCGTCCAGGCCAGGGGAAAGACGATACCCCAGCTCACGTTCGGAGGCTTGAGATAGTAGGTGCGCATATCCTTGAGCAGAATATTCCAGAAAGCGATCCAGGATTTCATTCTTTTCCCCCCTTGCGTTCCTTTTCCTTGTTCATGATACCCGTTTCGATGCCGGTAATCTGTACGAAAATGTTTTCCAGGCTCGGGCGGATCTTCCGGGCTTCATAAACCTCGGCTCCCTGATCCTCCAGAAGGCGCACCAAGGGGCCTACCCGGATGGGATGAGGAGCTTCCACCCTGAGAAATCCTTCCCGGGGGGCGCTGAAGGCAAGATCTCTCTCTTCTTTCCTGCTCTCTTCCGCTACAAGCTCTTTCAAATTCTGTGGTCCTCCCTCGTAGGCCAATTGCAGTACGTGATTATTCTGGATAGGTTGAAGAAGATCCTCCACACGGTCTACCCGGACGATACGCCCCTCCACGATAAAGGCGATGCGCTGGCAGAGCCGTTCCGCCTCCTCGATGTAGTGCGTGGTGAGGAAGATGGTGGTGCCCTCTTCGTGAAGTTTCGCGATGAGCTGTCGAAGCTGCCGGGCACTGGCGACGTCGATGCCCGTGGTGGGTTCGTCCAGAAAAAGAATGGGAGGTTTGTGAATAATTCCCGCAGCGATGGTAAGCTTGCGCTTCATCCCCTTGGAATAGCTTCCGAACTTTCGGTTTGCCGCCGGGGTGAGACCGAAGAAATCCAGAAGCTCCCGGGCCCGGGCAACTCTTTCTTTCTTTTCCATGCCGTAGAGGGTGGCACAGAAGCAGAGGTTTTCAAACCCCGAAAGCTCCGCATAGAGATTGCTTTCGTCGGGAACCACTCCTAAAAGATGCTGGGCTCCCCGGGGTTTGGCGATGCAATCCACGCCACCTATATGGATGGAGCCGGAATCCGGCCGGGCAAGGCCGGTAAGGATGTTGATGGTAGTGGTTTTCCCCGCTCCGTTAGGTCCCAGAAAACCGAAAAGTTCCCCCGAAAAAACCTGAAAATCGATTTTTTCCAGGGCCTGCACATCCTCGAATCGCTTGGATAACCCTTGAACGTCCAGGGCAAGAGTTTGCTGTCCCGTCATGAGTTCTCTTTTCCGTCCTTTCCGATATTCCATTCCGGTGCCGTGTTTCCCCTGTTTCGGGAATTCCGAAGAGGTTTCTCTTCTGCAGGAGATAACCGCAAAATCTCCTGAATCCTTTCACTCCAGAGTTCCAGGGTTTCCCTTTTGAGCCTGTAATGAACGAAATAGCCCCGTTTCTCCGGCACCACCGCTCCGGCATTCCGAAGAATCCGCAAATGCTGGGATACCGCTGCGGGGCTGATGCCCAAGTGTTTTGCCAGGGCGTTGACGCAAAGGGAACGATCTTTCAAAAGCTCCAGCATGCGTATGCGGGTTTCCACCGAAAGAATCTTGAAAATTTCCGCCCTTTCCCGAAGATGACTCACGGCGCCCTCCTTTTATTTAAGTCTATGCGCATATACATTAATAAGAGGGGCCGGATCTGTCAAGCGAGAGGGCTTTTTTTGAACATCCTCCATTTATCTTTTTGTTGGCAGAAGAGACGATCTCCTCCATAATGGGAGTTCCTGAGAGGAGTCTTTGGAAATTCAGAAGCCTTGTGAGGAAAGGATGAAGATATATGACCCTCGTAACGCTTTTTGTACTGGTTTTGGGAGGAGAAACTCTGTGGGAGCTTTTTCTCGTTTTTCGGAACTTCCGATACTACCGTAAGCTTCGGGAGGAGGGCATTCCCGAAGAGATCCGGCGTTTTTTCCCGGAAGGATACGAGGCTTCCCGGGAGATCGAGTATGCCCTTTCCCGCCTGGTTTTCGCCGCCTTTTCCCAGGCTTCGGGAGCTCTGGTACTGGGGGGCTTCGCGTTCTTCGGCGGTTTGGGCATGCTCTGTAACTGGAGCGTTCGTACCGCCGGAGCCGGATGGGGAGGAAGTTTGCTTTGCCTGGGGATCTTTCTGGGGGGGAGCTTTTTGATACGTTTGCCCCTGGATATGTATCACGATCTTTTTCTCGAGCCCCGGTACGGTTTCGGCACAGGAAATTTAAAGGTTTTTGTTGCAGATCGGCTGAAATCCCTGGGAATCCAGATGGGGCTGATGCTTCCCCTTTTCGGAGTTCTTATTTCCCTGACATCGTTACAATATTGGTATCTCTGGGGAGGTCTTTTCGCGGTGGGAGTGCTTCTTCTTTTTTCCTACGGAGCGCCTCAGCTTATCCTGCCGCTTTTTTACACGCTCAAACCCTTGGAGGATCCCGATTTGGTGGGGAAAATCCAGAGCCTTCTTCGAGAAGCCTCTCTTCGATGTAGCGGGGTTTTTCAGGGAGACGAAAGCCGACGTTCTTTCCATGCCAATGCCATGGTGCTCGGTTTGGGAAGGAGCAAGCGCATTCTTCTCTTCGACACACTTTTGAATACCATGGAAGAAAAGGAGCTTCTCGCCGTAACGGCTCACGAAATCGGGCACGGAGTGCATCGTCATATTTTCAAACGTCTTCTCTGGGGGAGCGGTGCCGTGGTCTTTCTCTTCGCTCTCATGGGTTTGCTCTGGGAGCTGCCCTTGGCTCCGGATGCCGCCGGAACCGCCGCTACGGTGCAGGGAAAGTTTCTCCTTCTCTTCTTTACCGTAAGTGCTGCGGGCTCTTTGGTTTCGGGGTTGCTTTGTCCTCTTTATCGCAAGGAGGAATTTCAGGCGGATGCCTACGGGGCGAGCCGAGTCGGAAAAGCTCCTCTGGCGGGGGCGCTTCGAAAGCTTGCCACCCGGGAGCTGCATTGGATCGGGGGAGACCCTCTCTATCTTCGCTGGAAAGCTACGCACCCCACCATGGCGGAACGGCTCCGGGCTCTCGAGGAGGGGGATTTCCCCGAGGAGTTGGAAATCGAGGTCGCTTCGCCGAAATAGTTTGGATCGAAAAAGATTTTTGGGAAATAAAAAAGCGTTCTTTCCGGGGTCCTTCGGTTTCCGGAAAGCGGATGGAGGAGGGAATAGCAGATGGATGATCTAAAGGCCATGCGTTCGGTGATTCAAAAAAAATGGAAGTGTCAGGAAGATTCCCGGGGGGAGCGGCAGGCTACGGTGCGGCTTCCCATGAATGTCTACCTGCGAATCGCCGCCTATGCGGCGGATCGCAAAAAGACCGTTTCCGAGGCTCTTGCGGAGATTGCCACGTTTTACCTGGACGGAAAGGAAGATTTTTCGGGGTTTCTCGGGAAAAAGTGAGATGGAAGCGGTTTATTTCCGGAAAAGAAGAGCCTGATAGACCAAAGATTGCGGTTTATCCGTAATGTTGAAGGGCAACGTAAAGGTGTAACCCTGCTCTTCCGGAAGCCGCAGGGTTTTGATGTTCTCTCCCGTAAAGATCTGGGGAGGTGTGATGTCCAATCCCTCGAAACCCTTCTGGGAGAGGGCGATCACCGCTTGACCGCTGATCATGTTGGAGATTTCCCCCGCCACGCTGAGAGCGGTGTCATCCGTGGTGGAGGGAGCGATAATTCCGTGGGTCAGCTTGTTTACGTACTCGGAGAAGCTTGCCATGTCCATGAAGAGGGAGATGGTTCCATGGCATCCCTCGCCGTGTACCGAAATAAGGGTAGCCACCTTGCTGCCCGGAGCGTTGATGCCGAGGCAGGCTTTTCTTTTGATGAACGAGATGGAGACTCCCATCTTGTCGCTCACCTCGATCATGCTCTTGCCGAAGCTGTTGACCAGAAGCGTTATCTTTTCCAGATCCGCGTGATGCGGTGCCATGCGTATGCCTCCTAGTGCCGCCATATTGGAACTTGGTCATGGTAGCACATTTTTCTTTCGGGAGAAACGAAAACTTACGAAAAGCTTTCTTTTTTCCCCTCTTCCTCCCGAAGACGCTCCGCGAGAGTGGTGATTCGGGCCTTGCTTTCCGCCCGTTTCAGACAGAGAGCCAGGGCCTTTTTCGTTCCCAGGAGTACCACCAGCTCCTTTCCCCGGGTTATTCCCGTATAGAGAAGATTTCGCTGAAGAAGCATATAGTGTTGGGTATGTACCGGAATGACCACTCCGGGAAATTCGCTTCCCTGGCTTTTGTGTACGCTCATGGCGTAGGAGAGTATCAGTTCGTCCAGCTCTTGAAAGGAATACCGGAGAAGCCGTTCGTCGAAACGTACCAGCACCTCCTGATCTTCCGAGGAAATCTTCTCGATATATCCCATATCTCCGTTAAAGACGTCTTTATCGTAGTTGTTGATGGTCTGGAGCACCTTGTCCTTTTCCCGGAAGGTGGAACCGAAACGTTGCACCGAAGGTCCCGAGGGATTCAGCCGTTCCTGAAGCCGTTGGTTGAGGTTGAGCACCCCTAGCTGCCCCCGCATCATGGGGGAAAGTACCTGGATATCCCGCAGGGGGTGCAGTCCGAAACGCCGGGGAATCCGTTCCGTTACCATTCGCAGAATGAGCTCCGCTCCCCGTTCAGGATCCTCGCACTCCACCAGATAGAAATCCGAGAGCCTCTTTTCTTCCCGGGAGGGGAAGAGAGGGAATTCTCCCCGGTTTATCCGGTGGGCGTTGGTGATGATGGCGCTGCTGGCGGCCTGGCGGTAGATGGTATCAAGCCGGGCCACCGGGAGAACTCCCGAGGCGATGCAATCCTGGAGCACCTTTCCGGGGCCCACCGAGGGAAGCTGGTCCGCATCTCCCACCATAATCAAGGCTCCCCGGGGAGGAAGGGCTCGGAGAAATTGCCAGGCCAGTACGAGATCGATCATGCTGGCCTCGTCCACGATGAAAACATCCCCTTCCAGGGGATTCCGGGCGTCGTGTTTGAACCCCAGGGTTTTGGGATCGAATTCCAGGAGCCGATGCAGGGTTTTGGCCTCTTCCCGGGTGGTTTCGCTCATGCGTTTTGCGGCTCTTCCCGTAGGAGCACAGAGGCTGATCGTTTTCCGGGCTCCCCGGAAAAGGGTGCAGAGGATTTTGATGATGGTGGTTTTGCCCACTCCCGGCCCCCCGGTGATGATGCACACCTTGTTTTCCAGGGCCTGGAGAAGTGCCTTGCGCTGGGATTCCCCCAGGGAGAGGGAGTTTTGCTGCTCCGCCCATGCCAGGGCCTGGGAGTGGTTCGAAGAAATCGGGAGGGGGCCGGTGCGGAGAATGCGCAGAAGCTGTTCCGCTAGGCGGCATTCGCATTCGTCCAGAGAAGTCAGATAGAGCAGAGGATTCTCCGAGGCTTTCTCCTGCCGTATGTCCGGATGCTGCCGGAGCCGGTCCGTTTTCAGAGCTTCTTCCACCGCTTCGGTGACTGTTTCGGGAGGAATTTCCAGAAGGGAAGCGGTTTTCTCTTCCAGTTTTTTCCGGGGATAGGCGCAATGTCCCTGCCCCGTAAGCTCCTGAAGAAGGAACTCCAC
>DAIPKP010000202.1:0-2006 GCA_036769705.1 Synergistaceae bacterium | reverse complement strand
TAGGTATTCAGTACGATATTTTCGAGGTTTTAGGCGCTGATCCGGAATATCTGGATAACCATGATGGCAGAGAAATGGAGCAGGCAAAAAAAGCCTTTCTTCTAGATCTCGCGGAACGGTATGTGCAAAATTTTACATACCATATCCCCGGAATAATCAGCGATGAACAGAAACTCTACTTCGAGGATTTCTTCAAAAAAGCCAAACAGAAACTGCAATATCCCGGTAAGGCCTGCAAGGACGTCGAACAGTATCTCGGAGAAATAGGGGAAAACAATCCCCTTACCCGGGCTTATCTGGAAATTGGCATGGCTTCCGAAAGGCTTCCCCAGGTGTATTATGAAAAAAATGCGGATCTTTACGATGCTACCATGACATGTACTTGCAAGGTGGCGGAGCTGTATCAAGAAATACCCAGAGAAATGCGGCATAAGGACGCGGGGGGATTTGTAGGGCATATTGAGGATGCTTTGGGAATAACATTTCTCGAGATTTTAACAGCTTCGAAGAAGGCGGGAGTTCAATAACCGAGCTCCCCAGATATTGCCCTGCAGAAGGGAGCTGCCCCTGGGAAACCGGGCAGCTCCCTTGAAAAGAGAAGGTTATACAGCCCCCCCTGGGGGAGAAAGAGGAGGCCCGCACACATGAAAAAAGGCACAACGGCAGCCATAAAAAAAGCTCTTCCAGCCCTCCTAGGGGTGCTTCTCCTCTCTGCCCCCCTCCATGCGGAAGTCTACTGCCTTCAGCTTGAGCAGGAATCGCCTCTCCTTCTGCGGGAGAGCAAAAACGCTTTTATTCATCTATCGCATCTCGGCCTCGGCATCCTCCGTAGCGAAGAAGATCCTCAGACTTTCGCCGCTCTTCCGGGAATTCAAGGTATAGCCAAAGCGAACAAGAATCGGCTTTTCTACATCCCCTCGGAACCCTGCTATCCGAACCAGCAAGCCTATCTCCAGATGATCTCCGCCGAAGAGGGATGGGAGATCACCCGGGGGGATGCAGGCTTTGTGGTAGCCGTTCTCGACACGGGGATAAACTGTGCTCACGAAGACCTTCGGGAAAATCTCTGGATAAACCCTCAGGAAATACCGAATAACGGAATAGATGACGACCGCAACGGCATCGTGGATGACTGCCACGGAGCCTGTTTTATAGGGGAGGGTACCATGGCCTCGGGAGATCCCGAAGACGTTCTCTTCTCCGGCCAGGGACACGGAACCCACGTAGCAGGAATTATCGCCTCTCCCATAAACGGCGTGGGCATAACGGGCATATCCCCTAACGTCACAATCATGGGCATTCGGGTCTTTATGGAAGATTCCGACGGCACCGCCACCGCTTCGGATGCGGACATCCTCCGGGCTCTGGACTATATACTGGGCATGAAAAAGCGGGGTATCAACATCCGTGGAATCAACCTTTCCCTCGGCACTCAGCCCGGAGAAGAGGAATACAACCCTGCCATGGAGCAGGGTTTGCAGAAAGTCGCCGAAGCGGGCATCCTGATCTTCATTGCCGCGGGAAATGCCAGCACCAACATAAGCCTCCCCGGAAAAGAGGTATATCCCGCAAACTACAGTGCACCCAACACAATCGTCGTAGGAGCCTCTTCCTCCTCTTCCTACAGCCTGGCCTACTTCTCGAACTACGGACCCGGGGTAACCATGCTTGCTCCGGGAGTGAACATCTACGGCCCTGTGTCGGACTTCGCCAAAATTTTGCATGAAAAGTATGTCCCCAAGAGCGGTACATCCATGGCCACCCCTCTCACCTTGGGAATAGCCATGCTCCTCTGGTCTCAAAACCCCTCCCTTCCGGCGGGAGAAGTGAAGAAATGGCTGGAGAGCCAGGCTACCTCGGTGCCGGAGCTCGCAGCCTACTGTTCCACCGGAGCCGTGGTAAGCGCCGTGCAAAAGGAAACCCCTCCAACGCCGATTCCTACAAATATACCGGTGCCGACCTCCAAGCCGGACCCCCTCGAGGAGTTCCTCGGAAGCGGAGGCGGA
>DAIPKP010000084.1:0-10419 GCA_036769705.1 Synergistaceae bacterium | reverse complement strand
TCAGGGCAGGCACGGGGGCCTGCCCCTACCGTGGTATGTTTCAAGATGCGGTTTTTAGATCCCGAAAGGGGTGTGCTCCATGCATGGAATTAACAGAATGAAAATTGCGGCCTCCCTGCCTCCCGAAGCCATGCTGCTGCAAAACTTTTTTGCCCTCCGGGAGGATGTGCTTCTGGCCTTTCTCTTCGGTTCCCTCGCCCGGGGAAAGGCTTCGGAAACCAGCGATGCGGATGTGGCGGTACTGTTTTCCCGCAGGGATACCAAGAATGATCTGACTCTTCGTGCTCTGAGCCTTAAAAACGATCTGGAAGAGCTGCTTCCTCGCCCGGTGGATCTTGTAATTCTCAACGGAGCGGATGCGGTTATCGCCATGCAGGTGCTGCAACATGGTATCCTGGTGCATGAAAAAGCCGGAGCCCGGGGGGAGTTCATAGCCCGCACCGTGGGGGTTTACGAGGATCTCAAGCGAACGCGCCGTCCCCTGGAAGAGGCCCTTTTACGACATTTGGGGGTGAAGCCTCATGGATTATGACGTTCTTCTCGCCAAGGCGAGTACGGTGCAGCGCTGCATAGCCAGAATTTCCCAGACCCTGGAAGGAGATTACGAAAAACTCCGGGAATGCGATGCCCAGGATGTGGTGGTGCTCAATCTGCAAAGGGCGGTGCAGGCGGTGCTGGATATGGCGGCCCATCTCGGGGCGGATCTGCACGGGGAGGTTCCGCGAACCCTGAAGGAGCATTTCCGCCTTCTCGGGGATGCGGAAGTGATAGACCGGGATCTGGAGAAAAGGCTTGTGGCCATGGTGGGATTCCGGAATATCGCGGTGCATAACTACGAACAGATCGATGTGCATATTCTGGAATCCATCGTGAAACACCATCTGAAGGATCTTGAAGAATTCTGCCGCATCGCCCTCCACCGGGCAATGGGGGAGCGCAATCCTTAAAATTGATTTTTTGGTAGGGGCGGGGCCCTGTCCCCGCCCTGGCATGCGGCAATACGCCACATACACTCGAAGAGAGGAACGAAGAACATTATCATGCATATCATGAATAGGATCGTCTCTGAAAAAGCCCTCATCGGGGAAAACGTGCAGATGGGGCATAACGTGATTGTGGAGGAGGATGTGGTTATCGGGGATAACTGCATTCTGGGGCATAACGTGATTATCCGTGCCGGAGTGCGGCTGGGCCGGGGAGTGCTGGTGGGGGATGGAGTTCTGCTGGGAAAGCTTCCCATGAAGGCCTCTTTGAGCGCCGTTACCACCGCCCGGGAATTGCCTCCTCTCGAAGTGGGGGATTACGTCACCCTCGGTGCGGGATCTATCGTCTACCGGGGGGCGGTGCTGCAAAACCGGGTTTTCGTGGCGGATTACGCCACCATCCGGGAGGATGTTTCCATCGGGGAAGAGACCATCATCGGCCGGGGAGTGGCGGTGGAGAACAAGACCACCATTGGGAGGCGCTGCAAGATAGAAACCAACGCCTACATTACCGCCCTTTCGGAGATCGAAGATTATTGTTTCGTGGCTCCCGAAGTGGCCTTTACGAACGATAATTTTATGGGACGCACCGAGGAGCGCAAAAAACATTTCAAGGGGCCCGTGTTGCGCCGGGGGGCCCGCATAGGGGGCAACGCCACGTTGCTTCCGGGGGTGGAGATCGGCCCGGATGGCGTGGTGGCGGCGGGTTCCGTGGTAACGAAAAATGTGCCTCCTCGAACCATCGTGGCAGGCAATCCCGCCCGGATTTTGCGGGAGGTTCCTCCGGAACAGCTTCTGGAGAACCAGGTGTTTTACGAGAAAGATCGATAGAGAATATTTTGCTGGATACATCGGGTGAAATGGGCGGAATTTCCCGGATTTATCCCGGCCGGTGCGGTGCAGATAGATGCGGCGTATCGTCGATTCTGGTAGGGGCGGGGCCCTGTCCCCGCCCTGGTATGCGGTGATCTGCCACATGGACAAGGAGAAAAAACCTTTTATGCCACATAATCCCAATCCCGTACAAAGACAAAAAAATATCCCCTCTTTCGAAAACCGGAAAAAAATCTGCCTGGTGGTGGGAACCCGTCCCGAGGCCATTAAAATGGCTCCCCTAGCCCTGGCGGTGCGGGAGGATCCCCGCTTTGATCTGCATCTTCTCGCCACGGGGCAGCACCGGGAGATGCTGCTCGAGCCTTTGCGGTTCTTCGGCCTGGAGCCGGAGGATTTCCTGAACATCATGAAAAAGGGGCAGACCCTGGATTACGTTACCGCCGCGGTGCTTCAGGAGACGGGGAACATTTTCGACCGCATCCGCCCGGATATGGTGCTGGTGCACGGAGATACCACCACCACCTTCGCCGCCGCCCTGGCGGCCTTCTACCGGGGAATTCCCCTGGGGCACGTGGAGGCGGGACTGCGGAGCGGCGATCTGCGGCAGCCCTTTCCCGAGGAGATGAACCGCCTCCTGGCGGATCGCATCTGTACTCTCTGGTTTCCCCCCACTCCGGGAGCCCGGAAGAATCTTCTCGCCGAGGGGTGCCCCGGGGAGAGAATTACCGTTACGGGAAATACCGTTATCGATGCCCTTCTTGCAGCATCCAAACGGGTGGAGCGCCCGGAAACGCCGGAGCTTGCAGCTATCCCCGAAGACGTTCCCCTGGTGCTTCTCACGGCACACCGCCGGGAGACCTGGGGGGAGGGGCTGGAACGCATCTGCCGGGGAGTGCTCGAACTGCTGCGCCTGGAGGAGCATCTCCGGTTTTTGATTCCCATGCATCTCAATCCCGTGGTGCGGCAGGTCTTTATGGAGCGCCTGGGGAATGAAGAGAGGGTCATTCTCTGCGATCCTCTCCGTTATCCCGATTTCGTCTGGGCCATGAAACGCAGCCGGGTGATTCTGAGCGATAGCGGGGGCGTGCAGGAGGAGGCTCCGGCGCTCTCCAAGCCCGTGCTGGTGATGCGGAACGTCACGGAGCGCCCCGAGGCGGTGGAGGCCGGTACGGCCCTGCTGGTGGGAACGGACCCGGAAAAAATCGTGGCGGAGACCCGGAAACTCCTGGAGGATCCATCCTATTACCGCAGTTTTCTCGCGAAAAATACCAAACCCTTCGGGGATGGTTCCGCCTCGGCGAAAATTCTGGAGGCCCTCCACGGGTATTTTTACGAAGCCTAGTCTGGCATGTTGCCGACACCCCGGCCTTTGTGGAAAAAGCGAGATTTTTCAGTTTTTGTAATTTTTCGAGAAGGTGCGAAAAAAGATCCTTGACCGTTTCGCTCGCTCTTTGTTATGATGAGCGTGTAAGGCCGTCCCATGGAACACCGCAAGAGAGTCTTCGGGAACATTACAGAACCCGTTCCCCGGAGCGCCGAAGGGGCAAGGCGGTAACTGCCGCTGAAACTCTCAGGCGAAAGGATTGCGGTGGGAGGGATCTCTGGAAAGGTGAAAAGATTTTCGCCTGCCTAGGGAGCAAGCTTGGGAAATTTTGTTTTCCCGGGCGAATCTCCAGGGCACCAGGACAGAGCTGGCCAAAACCCAAGGGGGTACGGTCATGTCCATTGTTCGGGTGCTGGTTACCAACAATCCGCAACTGCAAGCATACTGCACTTCAGTTCAAAAGATTTCCGGAACATCCTGGGATGTGTTCCTTGAGGCAAGGAATCGGGTCCATCAGGGCTGGAAGCTTTTAACACATCCCCTTTACGGTAATTTTCTTCCATCGCAACAACCATATCGTTCTCTTCTTCTCCAATCCCCCGAAGGGCCCGGGAAAACGGCCGAGGTGGATGCGGATTCCTTTTCTTTTATCGAAGAAGCTCTGGGAGTTTTTCGCTCCTACGAAAATAAAGGCACCCTGCGAAAGCTTGGTTCTCATACTCCCGAAATCGAAGCGGATTATGCCGTGCTCGATCTTCGGCTTTTGCAGCAGAGCCTGGAGCAGTATGGCCTTTGGAGGGAAGCTCCTTTCACGGAGAGCTTTTCCCCGGTTTGATGTGTTTGCCGGGGAAGGTTTTCTTCTTCCGGCATGAATGCATAAAAGAATATCCCTAAAGAAAGGAGATGAGAGGATGGTAGAAGTTACGAAGGAGAGTTTCGACGAAGAGGTGCTTCAGAGCGATCTTCCCGTGGTGGTGGATATCTGGGGCCCGAAATGCGGTCCCTGCCTTGCCTTGATGCCCAAGGTGGAGGAGCTGTCGGCGGAGTACGAGGGCAAGATCAAATTTTGCAAGCTCAACTCCCAGGGCAACCGGAAGCAGCTTATCGCGCTGAAGGTTATGGCCCTGCCGGGATTCCTTTTTTACAAGGGCGGCGAAGAGAAGGCCCGGATGACCGGTGCGGATGTAACCATCGAGAAGATTAAGGAGCAGGCGGAAGCGTTGCTTGCGTAAAACCCGTAAAGGGAGGGATTTGGCGGTGAAACTCGAACTGCACAAGGTACGAGTTTCGGGAATTCGGTTGGGTAATGCCACGACCCTGGAAAAGGGCATCCTTACGGTGGACGAGAAGGCGATTCTCGGAATGCTGCGTAAGGATGAACGCTTTGCCTCGGTAAAGCTGGATGTGGCCTCCCCCGGAGAGAAAACCCGAATTGTACCGGTAAAGGATGCGGTGGAACCCCGTTGCAAGCTCGAAGGCGAAGGCGGGATTTTCCCCGGCTTTATCGGAGATGTGGATACCGTGGGCTCCGGCAAGACCCTCGTTCTCGAGGGCGCTGCGGTGGTAACCTGCGGCAAGATCGTGGGATTTCAGGAGGGGATCGTGGATATGTCCGGCCCCGGTGCGGACTACACCCCCTTCTCGAAAACCTTCAACCTGGTGCTTGTCTTCGAGCCCGTGGAGGGCCTGGAGAAGCACTATTACGAAGCCGCATGCCGGGAGGCGGGGTTCAAGACCGCCCATTATCTGGCTACGGCGGTGAAGGATGCGGTAAAGGCGGATACCGTGGAAAGCTACGAAATGCCTCCTTTCTCGGAATCCATGAAGGCCTATCCGGAGCTTCCCAAGGTGGCCTATCTCTACATGCTCCAGACCCAGGGGCTGCTTCACGATACCTACGTCTACGGGGTGGATGCCAAGAAGATTCTTCCCACCCTCATCTCCGCCACGGAGATTATGGACGGAGCCATCGTATCGGGGAACTGCGTTTCCGCCTGCGATAAGAACAGCACCTACGTGCATCTGAACAACCCGGTGATCAAGGCGCTCTACGATCGTCACGGCAAGGATTACAACTTCGTGGGCGTTATCATCACCAACGAAAACGTAACTTTGGCGGACAAGAAGCGGAGCTCCTCCTACGCCACCAAGCTGGCCTCCATGATCGGGGTAGAGGGGCTTCTCATCAGCGAAGAGGGCTTCGGCAATCCCGATGCGGACCTTATCATGAACTGCACCAAGGCGGAGAAGCTCGGCATGAAGACCGTGCTTATCACCGACGAATATGCGGGGCGTGACGGTGCAAGCCAGTCCCTGGCGGACGTGGCTCCCCAGGCGGATGCGGTGGTTACCGGAGGCAACGCCAACGAGACCATCCTACTGCCTCCCATGGAGAAGGTTATCGGCTATCCGGATTTCGCCAACATCATCGCCGGAGGTTTCGACGGCTCCCTTCGGGGGGACGGCTCCATCGAGGTGGAAATCCAGGCCATTACCGGAGCTACCAACGAACTCGGCTTTTCCAAGATCAGCGCCATCATGCTGTAGGGATTTCGGAGCGTTCCGAAATCAGTGGAAGCCACAAGAGAAAACACACATCATAAAGGAGGTGCGCAGCATGGGTAAGCTTTCGGGCAAGAAATTGCTTCTTCTCGGCGAGCGGGACGGCGTGGCCGGCCCCGCCATGGAAGAGTGTCTGAAAGACTCCGGGGCGGAGATCGTCTTTTCCGTTACCGAGTGCTTCGTTTGAACCGCCGCCGGAGCCATGGATCTGCAGAATCAACAGCGCGTCAAGGACGCCGCTGAAAAGTACGGAGCTGAAAACGTCGTAGTCATTCTCGGTTCTTCCGATGCGGAAGGCGCAGAGATCTACGCGGAAACCGTTGCAAACGGTGATCCTACTTTTGCAGGTCCCCTGGCAGGAGCCCCGTTGGGGCTCGCGGTCTATCACGTGTTCGAGCAGGATATTCGGGATGAGATCGACCCTGCAGTCTGGGAAGAGCAACTTGGCATGATGGAGATGGTGCTTGACGGGGATGCCCTCGCCCAAGCTACCAAGGGAATCCGCGAAGAATTCAGCAAGTGGAGCATCTAGTTCGCGGTAACGATGACGTGAGGAGGGAAAGCATGTCCTTCCGTGTGGTGCATTACATCAACCAATTCTTCGCCGGTATCGGAGGCGAGGAAAAAGCGGACCACAAGCCGGAAATTCGCGAGGGCGTCGTCGGACCGGGCCAGGCGTTACAGGCCTCCCTTGGAGACGATGCCACCGTGGTAGCCACGGTGATTTGCGGCGACGGATATTTTGCGGAGAATATCGATAAGGCTCTCGAAGAGATCCTTGCACTGGTGGCTCCCTATAAGCCGGATCTTCTCGTGGCGGGCCCCGCTTTCAATGCGGGCCGTTACGGTACCGCCAGCGGCGGCGTTTGCGCCATGGTGGGAGAAAAGTTGGGTATTCCTACTGTTACGGGGATGCACCCGGAAAACCCGGGTGTGGATATGTACCGTAAAAACACCTATATCGTGGAGACCGCGGACAGTGCCCGGGGTCTTCGCAAGGCCGTGCCGGTTATGGCGGGGCTGGGGTTGAAGCTCCTCAAGGGAGAGCCTATCAGTTCTCCCGCGGAAGAGGGATACCTCGAAAAGGGTGTGCGGCACAACGTGTTCCTCTCCCGAGTCGGCGCGGAGCGCGCGGCGGAAATGCTGGCGAAGAAACTGCGGGGCGAGGAGTTCGTCACGGAGTATCCCATGCCCTCCTTCGATAGAGTGGCCCCTGCGGCACCTTTGAAGGATCTGAAAAACGCGACCATAGCTTTGGTTACCTCCGGAGGCATCTGCCCCAAGAACAATCCGGATCACATCGAGGCTTCCAGTGCCTCCAAATATGGGGCATACAGCATCGAGAATTTCGACAAGCTTTCCTGCGAGGATTCCGAAACTGCCCATGGCGGCTACGATCCCACCTATGCCAACGACGATCCCAACCGGGTGCTCCCGGTGGACGTGCTGCGGGATATGGAAAAGCAGGGAGTTTTCAAGAAGCTCTACGGGACCTACTTCACCACCGTGGGGAACGGTACTCCCGTGGCCAACGCCAAGCGCTTCGGTGCGGAAATCGCGAAGAAGCTCAAGGCGGATGGCGTGGATGCGGTTATTCTCACATCCACCTGAGGAACCTGCACTCGTTGCGGCGCAACGATGGTTAAAGAAATTGAGCGTGAAGGTTTCCCGGTGGTTCATGTGTGCACCATCGTTCCCATCTCTCTTACCGTGGGAGCGAACCGTATCATTCCCGCCGTGGCCATTCCCTATCCTCTTGGGGATCCCGCCAAGACCCCTGAAGAAGAGTACGAAATTCGCAAGCATCTCGTGGAAAAATCTTTCAAGGCCCTTCAGACCGAGGTGTCCGAACAGACCGTATTTAACGACTAGCACTCTTGTGGGGTGCCTCCGAGCCGGGGCTGCAAAGCTCCGGCTCCTTTTTCCCTTCAGTTTTCTATGGGCGCCATAAGAGTTACAGCCTCCACGATCGTGTTATTCATTTCCCGAAAGGAGAGAGCATCTGCCCATGTCTAAAGTCGCTATCAAGGGGCACGCCTACTGCCTCAATCATACGCCGGAGTTGGCGCTTCATTACGGAATTACCCCCTATACGGAACGCAAGGCCCGGGGAGAGACGGAGTTCCTCACCAAGCTGCCCAAGCATGCCATGTCCTACGAGGATGCCACCAAGTATCCCGCCAATCAGGCCTATCTCGGAGGGCTTACGCTGGATCTTCTCGAAAACACCCCCTCCCCCTGGTACGAGAATCTCCTAGCCCACGCTTCCCGTTTCGCCCGCTACGGAGAGATTATGCCGGAGGACGAGTTCCTGGGACTTATGAACATCTGCGATGTCTTCGATCTCTTCTGGCTGGAAAGCTCCTTTGCGGATTCCGTACGGAGCAAGCTGGAGAAACACCCCCTCCTGGAGGAAAAACACCTCAAGCGTTTTTCCAAGGGCCACGAGGCGGGAGAGATTGCGGAAGAGGTGGAAAAGCACCACGCCCTGCCGATGTACTTTCAAGGCAAGGTCGTAGGCTGCTGCCGCCGGGGGCACGATGTGGACGAATGCCTGGAGGCCTACGTGCTTCTGGAGAACATCGCCTGCAAGGCTGGAGGGGTGCTGGCATTGCTGCACCTTCTCAAAAATGCCTCCCTCTCCGCGGAAGAAGTGGATTTCGTTATCGAATGCTCCGAAGAGGCCGCGGGAGATATGAACCAGCGGGGAGGCGGCAATTTCGCCAAGGCGGTGGCGGAGATCGCGGGATGTCTCAACGCCAGCGGCTGCGACGTGCGGGGTTTCTGCGCGGGCCCGGTGAACGCGGTGATTGCGGGAGCTTCCCAGGTGGCTGCGGGAGCCCGGAAGAACTGCGTGGTTCTCGCGGGAGGCGCCATTCCCAAGCTCTACATGAACGCCCGGGATCACGTGCGCAAGGAAACCCCCGCTCTGGAGGATTGCCTGGGCAACTTCGCGGTGCTTCTCACCCCCGACGACGGTACCGCTCCGGTGATGCGCCTGGATGCCCTGGGGAAACATACCGTAGGGGCCGGAGCCTCTCCTCAGGCCATTACGGGAGCTTTGGTGCTGGATCCCCTGGAAAAGCTGGGACTTACCTTCACGGACGTGGATAAATATGCCGCGGAGCTTCAGAACCCGGAAATTACCCTTCCTGCAGGGGCGGGGAACGTTCCCGAGGCGAACTACAAGATGATCGCCGCCCTGGCGGTGATGAAAAAACAGCTCGAAAAGAAGGATATGCCTTCCTTTGTCAAGGAACATGGCTATCCCGGTTTTGCCCATACCCAGGGTCACATTCCTTCGGGAGTTCCCTTCATGGGGCATGCGGCGGATCTGCTTCGGGAGGGCAAGATCAAGCGGGCCATGATCATCGGCAAGGGGAGCCTTTTCCTTGCCCGGCTCACCAATCTTGCGGACGGAGCTTCCTTTATCATGGAAAATCCTACCGGTACCGGGGAGTCCTCGGGAATCACCAAGGACGAGGTGAAGAGTATCGTACTTGAGGCCCTTGAAGAACTTGCCGCGAACCTCTCGGGCAAGTAGATCCAAAGGAGGCCGAAGGAATGTCGGATAAAAAGAAACTGGTAGGAGAAATACTTCGGGAGGTCGTGGATGCCGCCAGGAGTGGAGGCCCCCGTATTTCCGTGGGGCTTCTCTCCACGGGGAGCGAACTTGGCCCGGAGGAGATGATTCAGGGAGGTTTGCTGGCCCAGCAGGACAATCCGGGAATCCGGGTGGTGATGATCGGTCCCAAACCTGCGAAGGCTCCGGATCTCGAATGGATCGAAACCGAGGATTGCGAGAAGGACATCGCGGATGCCATGGAGCAGGCCCTTCAGGAAAAGCGCATCGCCGGAGCCGTGGCGCTGCACTATCCCTTTCCTCTGGGAGTGACCACCATCGGCCGGGTACTTACCCCCGCCAAGGGGAAGCCCATGATCCTGGCTTCCACCACCGGCACGAGCTCCTCCGTGCGGGGGGAGAGCATGGTGCTTAACGCCCTCTACGGAGTGGCCACCGCCAAGGCTCTGGGAATCGAGAATCCCACCGTGGGAATCCTTAACGTGGAAAGCGCCCAGCCCGTTTTCCGGGGCTTGAATTCCCTGAAGGAAGCGGGATATCCTCTTACCTTCGGAAGCAGCCTCCGCAAGGATGGAGGCTCCGTACTCCGGGGGAACGATATTCTCGCAGGAGCCGTGGACGTCTGTGTGGCAGACTCCCTTACGGGAAACGTGCTCATCAAGATGTTCTCCTCCTACAGCACCGGAGGAGGCTACGAGGCCCTGGGATGGGGATACGGTCCCTCCTGCGGCGACAAGTGGCCCCACGTGGTTTCCATCATCTCCCGGGCCAGCGGCGCTCCGGTAATCGCCAATGCCGTGGCCTTCACCGCCCGGGTGGCGGGAGCGGGGCTGCCCGAGCTGGTGCAGGAAGAACTTAAAAAAGCCCGCAAGGCGGGGCTCGATACGGTGCTGGAGGGGCTTCGCCCCAAGGCGGCGGTGGTGGAGGAGGCCGTGACCGCTCCTCCCGCGGAACCCACGGATGAAGAAATTCACGGGGTGGACGTGCTGGAGATGGAAAACGCCGCCAAGGAGCTCTGGAAGGCGGGAATCTACGCCGAGGCCGCCATGGGCTGTACCGGCCCGGTGGTGAAACTCAACAAGAAGCACGAGGAACGGGCCCATGAAATCCTGAAAAAGGCGGGGTATCTCTAA
>DAIPKP010000083.1:0-10430 GCA_036769705.1 Synergistaceae bacterium | reverse complement strand
AATGAAGAAAAAAGGCCTTACCACGCAGAGAATTTCACTTTTTTGTCTTGGAGAGCAAAAAATTGGGGAGCATCGGTTCCCTTGGGACGAAAATCAAAATCTTTCTAGTTGACAGAAAACCTTCTACCTGATTTAATTGTTTCCGTAAAAACAAAGGGTCTGCAAGAAAAAGTTTTTTCGTGAAGCCCCGGAGTTTCGTGGTGTGGTGTATCGGTTTTTATCTATTTTCAGGAGGTGTATTGAGAATGAAAAATGTTAAGAGAAAAGGATTTACCCTGGTGGAGTTGTTGATCGTTATCGTTATCATCGGTATCCTTGCGGGAGCCATGATGATGCTCATGGGAAGCAGCACGGATAAAGCGGAGGCTACCAAAGTTATTTCGGATCTCCGAAGTATGAAAGGTGCTTTGTTGCAATATTATTCGGATCATTCAGGGTATCCTGCTGATGGAGATGTCGATGATTTAGGAACTTATGTTGATAAGGATTTGAGTGAGGCTAATGGCTATGCCTTGAAAGTAGGAGTAATTGTTGCTGCTTCTTCGGATGTGATTTTTTTGGGTAGGCAGGTTCCCACCGCTGGAGCGGGGGGAAAACTCATAGAGGCGGTGCAAAGAGACAACCTTAACATGTGGTATGGAACGAGCACAAGTGCCCCAGGCACTCAGATTATTTCAACTACTGCTAATACTGCTATCGATGATGATGACTGGGTTTTTGTCCAGGGTAATTAGTTAGCGTTTTCTTTACTACCCATGCGTCGCAAGAAGGCCTTCTCCTTAGTCGAACTTCTTTGCGCACTGATTGTTTTTGGAATTCTGGGAGCGGCATCTCTGCCGCTCCTTTCTTCGTTTTTTCCCTTCTACGATTTTGCCCGGTACCGTTCCTCCTGCGTCCGTCGGGGAGAGCAGATTCTCATGGCCCTGGAGCCCTTCGTTCTGGGGGCGGGGATGGGCATGCCCTCCCGTTCCGCGGAGGCCTTCGAGAAAGCCTTTACCTTTTCCGCCCTGCCTTTCGGCACCCCCTACAAAACCTGGGGGGCGGTCCAGGTTTCCCAGGCAGGGAAGCGCTTGCGGCTTGTGGCGGGGATTCCCCTCTTGCGGGGAGCTCTCGAGGAAGTTTTCGTCACTCCCGGCGGAAACGCCGTAAAAATATCCGAACCCTTGCCGGAATACGCCCGGGACTGCCTCTGTTTCGTTTTTCCCGGCTCCCGGCTTCCCTTCTGCAATCTCCACGCTTCCGGCACAAACCTTCTTCTTCAGAGCTCTTCCCTCGAAAAAGTTTCCCTTTTCGACGAGATTCATGGAGTGTATGCCACGGAATTCTATCTCCTGGGAACCACCCTTTACAGCCGTATCTACGCCGATGGATTCCCGGAGGTACAGCCCCGGGGGGGAGACGTGGCGGGATTTCACTGTAGCTATGACGAAGATTCCTCCATCCTTTCCGTTTTTCTGCTCCTTCGTTCTTCCCGCAAAACCCTTCGGTCTCATAGGGGAGAGATCCCGGGATGGAATTTTTCCTGGCCCTCCCTCTACGATCCCGCGTACTACCATGTGTGCCTTTCCCGCTCCTGGAGAGTCCGTAACTGATCTTTTTTGGTGGAAAGGCTTTCTGTTTCACCCCTTTCTTTGCGAATATGCAATATTTCGACTTCCCTGTAAAATTTTGAGCAAATCAGGGTTTTACGTTCCTTCCTCTTTTCGATATAATCAGTTAAAATGCAGGAAAGGTGGTGAAGGTATGGGATTGCCCTTTTTGCGCAAGGCTCCCGAAGGGGGAGCGGGAATTTCCTTTCATGACAACGAAATTCGCTACGTGGAACTTTCCGGCCAGGGCGGATCGTATCGCCTTGAGGCTTCTTCTTTTATCACGTCCCCGACCCCGGTTCTCGAGCAGGGCATGTTGCGGGATGTGAAAATTTTGGAACCCCTGGTGGGGCGTCTCGGAGAAGAGCTGGAAGGTAATTTTCCCATGGGAATTACCCTGGGGCTTCCTCCGCGTAACGTGATGTTGCGGGTGGTGACCATTCCCGAAATGGATATCGAGGACGCCCGGGGAGCTCTGCAGTGGGATTTCGAGAAATACTTCCCCTTTCCGGCCAACGAAGCGGTGTACGACATCGTGGATATCAGCGCCGATGCGGGAGAGGCCCCGGGGGAGATGAAGCTTCTCGTGGCGGCGGCCCGATCCCGTTTGGTGGAACAGTTTATAAGCCTTTTTTCTACCCTGGATGCAGAAATATCTTCGGTGGAGCCTTCTCTCATAGGAGCTTTCCGCTCCATTCTCGGCCCGGTGCCGGGATTCTCCGGAGGGTATCTCATGCTTCTTCTGGAAGATAGCAGCACCCAGCTCATTCTCGGGAGCGGCAGCTCCGCTCTTCTTTTCCGCACGCTTCTCGTGGGGCTTGGAGAGGAAACTACTCGGGAGGATTCCCTGGATTCCATCGTTCGGGAAGTCCGTTCCACCCTGGGCTTCGTAAAGGGACAGTTTCGGGACGTGATGGTAAACTCCCTGGTGCTGGCAGGGCCCCATGGAGAGGATGCGGCTCTGCAGAATCGTCTCCGCGAAGAGCTCGGAGAGCTCTCTCTTCTTTCCTTTCCTCTCTGGAATACCTGGGGAATGGAAGCTCCTCCGGTACGTCCCCAGGGATGGGAATATGCATTGGGTCTCGCGTTGAGGGATGTGATAGCATGATGCGCTTCGATCTTCGCCCTCCGGAATACCGGCAGCAGGGAAATCAGAAAAAGAAGAAAGGCCCCGAGGGCATACGGTTTTTATTTCTTATTCTTCTCTTTCTCTTCATAGGGGCAAGCCTTCTTTCGGTGGGATATTCCTATCTTTTCCTCCGGGAACAGCAGGCGGATCTTCGGGCCCGGCAGCAGAGCCTGAAGGTTCTCGAACGGCAGGCGAAAGCACTGAATACGGAACTTCAGCGGCTTCAGGCGGAGGAAAAGGAGTACCAGTCCATTCTCGGACTTCTCAAGGCGGAGCTTCCCTCCCTGGAAGTTCTTGCGGCCCTGGAGGGGTCTCTTCCTTCCCGGGTATGGCTCACTTCCATCAATATCGCGAAAAACGCGGTTTCCATGCAGGGATTGGCCTTTTCCGAGGCGGACGTGGTGGAGTTCGGCAACAATCTCGCCGAGGCGAGTATCATTAAAAGCGTGGTGGTTCCCAAGGTAAGCCGTTCCCGGGAGGGGACGTCGAAAACCGTCTCTTTCGTGCTGGATTGTTCCCTTCACGATATTACAGCGGTTACTTTGGCAAAGGAGGACTCCTGATATGGCTCCGGAAACGATGCGGTCCCGGTCCTTTCGGGGAGGGCTTCTGGTGTTGCTTTTTATCCTCTTCGTCGCAGGAGTGGCGGGAGGACATTACTATCTTTACAATACTCTCAAGGATGTACAGAGCCGGAAAAACAGCGTCATGCGGCAGGAGGCGAACGTGCGTCATGCCGCCAAGACCGATGAGGCCCTTCTTCAGGCGTACAAGCGAACCCTGGCGAGTCTTTCCCGGCAGCCCGTAAAATTTCCCCAGGATCAGGTGGCCTTTCTTTCGAACGTGGAGAAACAGCTTACCGAAGTGGGAGTGGAGAAGGTCAGTATTACTTCCACCCGGGTGGACAAGGGGGGCATGCTTACCGCCACGGTACAGTTCACCGGTCCCTACTACCAGGTCCTGGAGGGTATCGCGGGATGGCGTACCATGGAGGAGATCGTGAAGATGCAGTCTCTTGCCATGAAGTTTGAAACCTCCGGGAAGGTTTCGGGCACCACGCTTCTGGAAACCCGGGTACGAGAGGAGGCCCCCTAATGGCTGAGGAAATGCTTCAGGAATCTCAGGGAATCTGGGGTTGGCTTCGGGGAGGGCGTCCGGTACAGAAGCTCTCTTTGTTTCTGTTGCTTCTCTTTCTTCTGGGAGCTGCGGTGGTACAGGGATATTACTTCTATCTCCTTTACGAGGGGAAGAGTGTCGTTTCGCCTTCTCCCAAGGTCCCTCCCGTAAATATCGCGAAAGAAGAGGCCCGGCTCCAGCAGGAGGATAAGGATTTCCGGCAGATGATGCTCTACCGGAAGCACAGCCGGGAGTATGCGGGGGTCATTCTGGCCATTTCCCGGGAGCCCTATCGCGCGGATCTTCCCACCAAGAGCGGTTCGAGCTCTTCCGGGTCTTCCGCTCAGGATCTTATGGTCCCCGAAATACTGCCTCCCTACATGACGGTACGGGCCATATTCATTGTAGGAAACGAAAAAACCGCCCTCATGGATATCGAGAGCGAGGGAGCGGGTATCATAGTGAAAGAGGGGCACTCCTTTGGAGGAGGCCTTGGAAGGGTTCTCAAGATTTCCGGAAACGGGGTGGTCGTGCGATGGTTCAAGGGAAAGATCACCATTCCTCTTCTGCAGTGACGGGAGCGATGAATATGAAAAGAGGAATGCGAAAGATAGCGCTGTTTCTTATGGGAGGGCTCTTTTTGCTGGGGCTCGGAGCTTTTCCGGGCTATGCGGCGGAGCCGCTTCTTGATATGCCCGTTATGGGAGGCCTTACGCTGCACCAGGTGGGGGACGGTTTGGTGACCATCGATATAAAGGGCACCGCTCTTCCCCGCCCTGAGCTGCGCCGGGAGCGTCCCAACGAGCTGGAGTTTTTCTTTTACAACGTATCCCTTCCTTCGGGGCAGTGGGAAAAGGATTACATGTCTTCCCTGGTTCGGCGGCTCCGGTTGGAGCAGGAACCCCGGGGATTGGTTCTGCGGGTGGAAACCGAAGAGCCTCTGGTGTTGAAAAATCTTCGAGGAACACCTCCGGCGAACAAGATGGTTCTGGAGCTCGTTCCGAAGGATCGGGTCTCTTTCACCGCTCCTGCTGTGGCGCCTCCGGAAAAACCCTATTCTTCCCTGGACCCTCTCGCCAATCGTACGCCGGTAACCCTGGAGCTCCAGGGGGCGGATTTGCGGGACGTCTTCCGGATGCTGGCGAAAACCATGAAAATGAACATCCTTTGCGATCCTTCCACTCCGGATACGCCGGTAACTCTCAGCCTCCATCACGTTCCTTTGCGGGATGCCTTCTCCTATCTCATGCGCATGTACGATATCCGGTATGCGGTGATGGGGAAGACCCTTCTTATCGGAAGGGATACGGATCTTGCCCGAACTCTGGGAAAGGAAGTGACCCGGAACTACCGTATCGCCTACGGGGATCCCGCCAAGGTGGCCACGTTGCTCAAGGATCTTGCTCGGATAGAACGGGTTACCGTGGATGAGCGGCTTCGGGAGCTTTACGTTACCGCATCTCCCGCCAAGCTTTACGAGGTGGAACGGATTTTGCGCCGGGTGGATCATCCGGGCAAGCAGGTGATGATCCAGGCGAGAATCGTGGAGACCAAAGACGACAACAGCGATTCCCTGGAGTCGGTCATCTCCGGAGTGTACAAACACTGGTACTTCGCCTACGGTGCCGGAGGAGGAACCTTGGGGTATATCGATACGAACCTCTGGGAGGATTACGATCCCGACAAGGATGAAGAGGGGCTTATTCCCATTCCGGAAGGAGTGGATGTGGAGAATATTACCTCCAATACCATGCGTATGCTCGACGCAGGGCTCAACTCCCTGGTGAAGGAGGACAAAGGGGAGATTCTCGCTCGCCCCTCGGTGATTGCGGTGGCGGGAGAAAAGGCTTCCATCAAGCTTACTACCCAAACCAAGTACATCTCCGGGAAGGATGAAGCGGGAAATCCTACCTATGGAGACGTGGAGGCCGGACCTACCCTGGAATTTCTTCCCACCATCGGCCGGGAGAACATGATCAATTTGGAGATCAAGGTCTCCACGGGTACGGTTACCTTCAAACAGAGCGGATCCGCCCTTTTCCCGGAAAAATCTTCCCGGGAGGTGGATACCCGAATCCGGGTGCGTAACGGAGAGCCCTTCGTCATTGGCGGTCTCTTCTCGCACAATAAATCCGAAAACGAGACCAAGTTTCCCATCCTCGGAGATCTTCCGCTTTTGGGAGAAATTTTCCGTTGGCACAGCAAGACCGATGTTACCACGGAGGTTGCCATCATCGTGGTGCCCTACGTACTGGATATTCCCGAAGGACCGGTGGAAAAAGAAGATGTTCTGCAAAACGAACTAGTGACGCAGGGCTATTAGCTGGTATAATAGCGAACACTATTTTTTGTCGAAGGAGCGGGTTGTTGTATGGCTCAGGTAGTTGATACAAGCGATTTTCATGCGGGCATGAAAATCAAGTGGCAGGATGATATATGGGAGATCCTCGATTGCCAGCACCATAAAATGGGGCGGGGCGGAGCGATCATAAAAACGAAGGTCCGTAATCTCGTGTCGGGTTCCATCGTGGAAAATTCCTTCCGTTCCGGAGAGCGCTTCGAACGGATCATTTTCGACGAAAAGCCCGCTCAGTATCTTTATCAGGATGGGGACAGCTATATCTTCATGGATATGGAGAGCTACGACCAACTCTACATCCCCAAGGAAACCCTGGGAAATGCGGTGCATTATCTTACGGACAATCTCGAAGTGGCCCTGGAGATGTTCGAGGGGCGTATCATGGCCCTGAGCCTTCCCAAGTCGGTGGAGCTTCAGGTGGTGGAAACGGATCCCGGTTTCAAGGGAGATACCGTTTCCGGAGGCGGCAAACCCGCTACGCTGGAAACGGGGCTTACCATCACGGTGCCCATGTTCGTCAATGTGGGGGAGCGCGTGGTGGTAGATACCCGTACCGGAACCTATCTGGAGCGGGCCAAGAAAGGCTAGCTCCTTTGGAAGCCCGGAAAATCTCCTTGGAGGAAAAAAGGCTGCGGCTGCAGAATTTGGCGGAGCGGCTGGAAAATCTTTCCTTTTCTTCGGAACAGAAGGCATGGTTGCAGGAGTTGTTAACCTGTATCGAAGGTGGGGAAGGGCTTTTTGCGTCGTCTGACGAGGAGGTTTATGAAGTTTACGTTTGTGCTGTTTGTGGGGAACGATTCTTTTTTCAACGGGAAACATACGGTCCGGAAGAGCGTCTTCTGTGTCCGGAATGTGGGGAAGCCTATTCTTTGCCTCCGAAGGGAGACGAAAAGAAATAGGGCCTTGGAGAGGAGGTTCTTGGTGTGACGGAACAGGATAAGACATTTGAAAAAAAGGCTGTGGGCGAGGATCTTGAAATGGGAAATGCGGAGACTCCCGCCCCCGAGAAGGGCGAGAACTTTTCTTCCGATGCAAAGGGACTGGCTGGAGGAGAAGTAAAAATATCCGAAGAGGTCATCCTGCAGCTTGCGGGGCAGGCTCTTCACTCTCTTGAGGGAGTGCGCCCTGCGGGAGGAAGCGGTCTTTCGTCTTTCGGACTGGGCAGAAAAACCTCCGGAGGAGTTCGGGTGAACGTGGATGACGTAACGCCTCCCACCATTATGGTGGATACCTATATCTCGGTAAAATATGGCTTGCGCATTCCCGATGTCGCCTGGGAGGTTCAGGAAGCGGTAAAAACGCATCTCGAGAAGTTTACGGGATACCGTGTTAAATACGTGAATGTTTTCGTTCAGGGAATTCATCTTCATGAGACTCCGGAAAAGATAGAAGAAACCACGGAGGAAAAGGTGGAGCCTCTTCAGCATGAAGATGCGCAGCCTCAGCCTTCTGTACAAACCGTGGAGGAAAAAACCGAGTAGTGTGGATGAACCAGGCGAGCCGGGCCATGGTCCGGCTTTTTTTTGCGGGGTGAGGCCTATGTTTCTTTATTGGAAACAATCGATGTCGGGGAAACTCTGGGTTTCCGAAAGAAGCCTTTTTCGCCTGATGGAGCAGTTTCTTCCCGAGGGATATCGCTGTGAAAGCATATCTCTCTGGAACGATCAGAATGCGCTGAACGTACAGTTGGCATATCCCGGAAGATCCTTTCCCGGGGAGGACGAGCGACTGAACCAGGTCTCGGAAGATCTCAAGCGGCTTCTTCGCCCTCTGGGATTCCGGGAGATTTTCGTTACCTGGGGGCAGGCGGGAAGTTTTTCGCCGGAATTGGGAAAACAGATTCTACGCAGTCCTTTTCTTTGGGCAGCAGTTTTTGCGGGGGTTGCGGCTTTTTTCTTATTCGGTTTTCTGAAAACTCTCTACGCCCTTTTCTGGGCATGTGTGGGATACGGCGTTTCTCGCATCGCCTTCGGCAAGTGGGGACGTTCCGCCTTTACCTGGTGCCGGCGTCTTCTGAAGGGATGAGGAGGTTGTGAAAGGATCCCGGCTTTCTCAAAAACGCCGCAGGGCCCGTGAAATTGCCCTGCAGGTGCTTTACGCTCTTTCGGCAAATCCCGATAACACTCCCGAGGCGGCTTTGGCCATGCTTCCTTACGAGGAAGAACCTCGGGAAGTGCGGGAATATGCTCTTTTTCTTATCAAGGGGGTACGGGATAGTCAGGAGGAAATCGATTATTTCCTCCGGGCCTATATCGTGAAATGGCGTCCCGAGAGAATGGTTCGGGTGGATCTTATGGCGGTATGTTTGGCTCTCTTCGAAGGGGTGCTTTCCAAGTCGGTTCCCCTGGCGGTGGCCATTTCGGAGTCCGTGGAGCTTGCCAAGCTTTTCGGTACCGAGGATTCCGGACGTTTCGTCAACGGAGTACTTGGAAAAATCGTTCGCCTTCTCGAGGCTGAAGAGGTTTCGAAAGAAAAAGGGAACGAAGATGAAAACAAGGAAAAACCTTCCTCCGGGGAGGTGCCTCTTTCTTCATGGGACGAACCCCACTCCCCCTCTCAGTAGAAGAGGTTACGCGGCAGATAGTTTCTCTTCTCGAAGAATCCGAGCCGCTCCAGAACCTTGTGGTTCGGGGAGAGATACGGGAGATTCACCGCCATCGCAGCGGACATACCTATTTTACTCTGGGGGATGATCATGCGGTGCTGGCGGGGGTTCTCTTCAAGGGGGAGTCGTGGAGGCAGATCTACTCTCCTTTGGTGGGAGACGAGGTCTTCGTGGAAGGACGCATAGGAGTGTATCCGGCCCGGGGATCGTACCAGCTTTATGCCCGGCGCTTTCTTCCTCTCGGCAAGGGGGCCAAGGCCCGGGCTCGTGCGATGGTAGAGGAAAAGCTTCGCAAGGAGGGGCTTTTCGATCTCCGAATCAAGCGCACCTTTCCTCCTTTTCCCGAACACGTGGGAATTATTACCGCTCCGGGGGGTGCGGCAGTGCGGGACGTTCTGGCGGTGGCGGGGCGGCGTTTTCCCCGAAGCCGGCTATATGTTTTGCCCGCTCTCGTGCAGGGAGCGGGGGCGGTTTCCAGCGTTTTGCACGCCCTGGAGATACTGCGTGCTCTTCCGAACCTCCAGGCGGCCATGCTCGTTCGGGGAGGAGGCGCCAAGGACGAGTTGTCTCCCTTTGACGACGAGGAACTCGTTCGGGCGGTACGGCTTTCTCCGGTGCCTCTCGTTACGGGTATAGGGCATGAAAGAGACCTTTCCCTGGCGGATCTCGCGGCGGATGCTCATGCTTCTACTCCTTCCGCAGCGGCGGAATTCCTTTTTCCTCACAGAGAAGACCTTCTTCTTTCTCTGGAGCAGTATAGAAGGCGTTTTTCTGCTCTTTGGAAGCGGAAGGCGGAGCGGAAAAAACTGGAGATGGATCATGCCGCCAAGGTGCTCTATGAGCGCTTTGTCCGGCGAAGAATCCCCCGGGAGCTCCAGCGGGAAGAGGAATGCGAGAAACGTCTCTCCCAGGCCTTTATCCGCTCTCTGGAGGAGTGGAAAAGGAGATTGCAAAGGGCGGAAGAACATTTACAGGCCAAAGCGCCTCAAAAGATTTTGGCCCGGGGATATGTTTTCTGCAGCACCTCTGAAGGGATTCCCCTGGCTTCGGTAAAGGATCTCGAGGAGGGAAAGACGATACAGCTTCACTTTGCGGACGGTTCCGCTCAAGTTCAGGTTCTTCACGTTTATGGGAGTTCTTTGTTGGAGGGATAACGCCATGGCATTGCCTCAAACCATAGAATGGGGGAAGAACGGTCTTGTTCTTCTCGACCAGCGGACGCTCCCCGAGGAGGTCCGTTTTTTTTCATGTACCACTGCGGAGGATGTGGCCCGGGCTATCGAAACCATGGTGGTTCGGGGAGCCCCGGCCATTGGCATTGCCGCAGCCTACGGCCTTGTTCTGGAATCTTCCCGGGGAAAGGAAGCGGTGTTTGCCGCATCGGAGCGGCTTCGCCGAACCCGGCCCACGGCGGTGAATCTTTTCTGGGCTCTGGATCGTATGACGAAGGTTGCGGAAAAAACGGATTCTTCCGTTCTTCCGGAGGTTCTTCTCCGGGAAGCTCACGCTATTTTTGCGGAAGATCTGGAGTGTTGCCGTTCCATCGGAAAGTGGGGAGCCTCACTGCTCCCCCCGGAAGGGAACGTGATTACCCATTGCAATGCGGGGGCCCTCGCCACGGCGGGGCACGGT
>DAIPKP010000201.1:0-2030 GCA_036769705.1 Synergistaceae bacterium | reverse complement strand
ATGCTACCCGGAAGGGCGGGGGGGTTTATAACGATTCCGGCTCTCCGGAGATCGCCAATTGCACTTTCACCGGTAATGCCGCCTCTTGGCGTGGCGGTGGTATGTGCAATTGGAGTGGCTCTGCCAGGGTGATCAACTGCACCTTTACCGATAATGCCGTCGATTTGTATGGCGGGGGAATGTATAATGAAAGCGGCTCCCCCAGGGCGGTGAACTGTACCTTTGTCGGCAATACTGCTGGCTATCTTGGCGGGGGGATGTACAATTTCTCCGGCTCTCCGCAGATCGTCAGCTGTACCTTCACCGGTAACGGCGCTCAAAAGGGCGGTGGCATGTATAATAGGCAGAATCCCCTGAAAGTGATCAACTGCATTTTCTGGGGCAATAATGCGACGGTCGACGGAAACGAAATCCATGTCGCCGGCGGTTCCGTCACCGTCTCCTACTCCGCGGTGAAAGGAGGATATCTGGGTACGGAAAACACCGACGTGGATCCCAACCTCGGAGTTCTCGGAAATTACGGAGGCCCCACCGAAATTTGCCCCATCTCTCCGGTAAGTTCCGCCATAAACAAGGGGAGCTGGGATGTCACTCTCTGGGAAAGCATCAGCCGGGATCAGCGGGGAATTCCCCGGGAGCAAGTCAGCCCCGACATGGGAGCCTACGAATACCGGTCGGACCTCTCGCTTCTCCGAGTCCGCACCCGGGGATCCGGAACCGTAACCCGAAGCGCCGCCGGCACCCCCCTCGGCACCGTCTCCGACGAATGGTACTACGATGAGGATACCGTTGTGAAGCTGACCGCCGTTCCCGGGGACAACTGGATCTTTACGGGCTGGAACGGAGACGTTACCGGAACGGAGAACCCCGAAAGCGTTACGCTCGGGGGAAACACCTTCACCGCCGTCACGGCTCTCTTCGCCCGGCAATACACCATTACCGCCACCGCGGGCACCGGAGGAACCATAGAGCCCTCGGGAGAGGTCGGAGTTCTCGCGGGAGAGGACCAGACCTTCACCATCACTCCCGCTTCGGGATACTCCGTGGAAAAGGTCCTGGTGGACGGTCTCTCCGTGGGGAAATTGACTACCTACACCTTCACCGGCGTTACCGGGGATCACGGCATAGAGGCGGTCTTCAGCTTCGAACCCACGCCCAAGCCCGAGCCCGAACCGAGCGTTACCCCCAGCCCCGAACCCTCTCCGAGCCCCTATCCCACTCCGGATCCTGACATTCCCCTTCCGGAAATTACCCTTACGGTAACCCTCGTGGGAGGAGGAGAAATCCTCTCGGGGCCCCTGGAAATCCCTCTCACCCCGGAACTTCTGCAGGCTCTCCTTCTGGAAAACTGGATGTCCCCGGAGGAATTCGAAAACCTTCTCTCGGAAGGATACAACAGCGATCTTTTCTCGCTCTTCTCCCTGGGAGCCCGCCTTGCCGAAGGAGATGCGGAACTTACCCTTCTCGTTGAAATCACCGTAGGGGATCTCCCCGGAGGGTACGCATACAAAATATATCTTCTGGCCTCCACCTGGGATGACAAGGGAAACCCCGCAGGATTTTCTTCTCTGGTACATGCTCCGGAGAACGGCATGCTGCGTAAAAGGGATACCACCGAAACCTGGCGTATCACCATTTCCGACAACGGCTCCATGGACGGCAATCCCGCAAAGAGATATGTGGATGCGGAAATAGGGGGTGTGGTGGTGGCCTATCCTCTCGAAGAACCTCCGGTCTCCGGCAGCGGCGGCGGATGCAGCCAGGGAAGGTTCTCCGGACTGGCTTTTCTCTTCCTGCCTCTCATGTTTTTCCTCCGAAAGCGGTAGTTCCGGGGAGATTTCCGTAACGGAAAGCGAACAAAGAAAGCGCTTCCTCCCGGCATAAAGGAGGAAGCGCTTTCTTATTTATGCATGTTTTTCCCGTATTTTTCCAAAAAGCGTGGTCAGCGTTCCCCGAAAAAGATCTCCAGAGTTGTCGCATCCGGTTTTTTCCCAAGCCAGCTTCCCAGGAGAAAGCCGAGAAGGCTGAAG
>DAIPKP010000200.1:0-2032 GCA_036769705.1 Synergistaceae bacterium | reverse complement strand
TCGAAGTTTTTCAGATATTCCCCTACGGACCGGGTCATCTCCAGGGAGAAGTCGGACATGTATTTCCGCTTGCAGAAGGCACGTATCTGCGCGTCGAAATCGTAGTGTTCATCTTCACTTTGTTCCCGGTGCATTTTTCGCAGGGTTTCTTCGTCCAGGGGGTGATAGGTATTTTTCTGCACGATATACTTTGCATCGAACCGTTTGGGCTTCTTCCGATTTTTCTGCTGCTCCGTGGGATAGCCGAAAACGAGCATGGTCACCGGAAAAACGTATTCATCCAGATGCAGAAGAGGCACCACTCTCTCCTTGTTTTCCAGAATATCCCCGATGTAGCACGATCCGATTTCCAGGGATGCCGCCGCCATCACCGCATTCTGCGCGGCGATCAGGGCATCCGAGCAGGCGAGCATCAGATCTCCGAGCCCGGGCTTTCGATAGGGAGCCCCCGCATACCGGTAACAATCGAGCCATCTCCGGCAATCCGCCAGAAAGACCAGCACCAGGGGAGCTTTGGCGATAAAGGGCTGGTTGTCGCAGGTTCGGGAGAGTTCCTCTTTGATAGCGGGATCTTCGATTTCGAGAATGGTGTAGAGAACCTGATTTCCCGCCGTGGGAGCCTGGAGAGCGGCGTGGATGATTTTTTCCTTGTCTCTCTCCGGAATTGTTCGTTCCTCGTAAGCCCGGACGGATTTTCTTGCAGCCATACCTTTCAGAACGTCATTCATTTGCAACACTCCTTTAGGAAAAATTTTTGCTGATATGCCACGGCGAAAACTCCGGAGCCGCAGTTTATGTGTTCCCGGAAGCGACATGGTGATCGGCGAGCGCGGCAAAGCAAGGGAGCGGTTCGGCCACTCGAAGAGCGGAGAGGACACATGAACGAAGGCTCCTAAAAAGAGGAACTCCCCAAGAAGATTATACTCAAGGAACACGAAAAACCGCTTTCGGTATTTCTCAGAAAAAAACCTCTCTCCAGGGGCTGAAAAAGAGTACAATTTCAAAAGACCGCCCCAGGGTGCGAAAAAATTTTTGCCAAGCTTTACTATAAACCAGGGAGGTGACGACACATGCAGGAAAACCGATCTACCATCCATCGAGGAGAATTGAGCGTGCTTTCCCCTTCGGAAATCGAAGAACTCGAAAAAAATCTGCGGTTTTACACCACCAGCGGAGGAACCCGCCTGGCCTTTCACGAATACGGAGATCCCCGGGGACGTCCCATTTTTTTCTATCACGGCACGGGCTCCCATTTACAGGCCACCGCACTCCACAAGCCCGGATTGCGCCAGGGTTTTCGCATTATCGCTCCGGACCGCCCCGGCGTGAGCCATTCCGAATTCCGCAAGGGCTGGACTCCCCTGGAGTACGCCCGGGATATGACGGAACTGGCGGATTTTCTGGGCATATCGACCTTCGGAGCCCTGGGTATTTCCGGAGGGGGCCCCACCCTTCTCGCCAGCGCCTTCGCCGTTCCCGAACGTCTCGATTGGGTGGTGGACCTAGCCTGCGCCACTCCGGTATACGGAGATTCCGGAATGAGACGCCATCTCGGCAAGGCGGACCGTTTTTACGCCGTTCTGGGAACCCGCCTTCCCTTGGGAATTTTCCGGATTCCCTTCTCCTTTCTGGGACTCCTTCAGACCTTTTTCAAAAGCCCCTCTTCCTTTGCCAAAATGTTCGACTCCAGCCTCTGCCCCGCAGACAAGGAACTTTTTCAAAATCCGGATTTTCAGTACCTGATTATGCGGGATTTTCAGGAGCTTTACCGCCATGGTTCCCTGGGCCCCGCCTACGACGCCCAGACGGTATATCGGGCATGGGGTTTCGATATCTCCTCCATTACCAAACCCGTGGAAATTTTTCAGGGAAGCTCGGACAAGTTCGTGCCCCCCAAATTCAGCGAGTACCTGGCGGAGAAAAATCCCCGGGCCCGGCTTCATATTCTCGAAGGAATGGGACATTTCGGTCATCTCGCCTACGGCTATGATATGCTGGAAAGGCTGAAAGAACTTTAGGGGACCTCAATCCG
>DAIPKP010000082.1:0-10628 GCA_036769705.1 Synergistaceae bacterium | reverse complement strand
TACATGCCGTCCGAAATGCCCGAAATCACGGAGATCGGGGAAAGCTTGGCGTTTTCGTACACCCAGAGAGTGGCTTTCCCGGCGGCATTACCCGAATTGCCGGCCCCCGCCTTTCCCCCTCCCTTTCCGGAACCCTTTCCGGCTCCGCCTCCGGGAGGAGGAGAGCCTTCCGCGGCTCCGGAATTTTCGGAAAGCCCCAGAAGATTCGCGGAGGGGGTGAATTTGAGGGCCGAGGCGGCCACTTTGAAAACCCCCTCCCTCTTATCCGAGATGATGGAAACGTTGGCGGTCATTCCCGGCATGAGTTTGAGATCCGGATTATCCACCTCCACCATGACGGTGTAGCTCACCACGTTCTCCAAAGTGTTGGGAGCCAGGCGTATTTCGTTCACCTTCCCCCGGAAGGAGAGATCCGGATAGGCATCCACGGTAAATTCCACGGCCTGCCCCGGCTGCACCTGGCCGATATCCGCTTCGTCCACTTCGGTGGCCACCCGCATTTTCGTAAGATCCTCGGCGATGGTGAACAGATCCGGAGCGGTCTGGCTGGAGTTCACCGTCTGCCCCTCATCTACCGCCCGGTCCGTAATCACTCCGTTTATGGGAGAGGTGATTTTTGCATGCCCCAAGTTGATTTCCTCGTATTCACAGGTAGCCTGCACCTGGGCCAGGGCGGCTTTGGCGGAGCTCAATTTCGCCAGGCTGGTTTCGTAATCCCTCTGAGAAGAGTCTGCCTCGCTCTCCGCTATGAGATTCCGCGCGAAGAGCTCCTTGTCCCGATCCCTCGTTTTTTTGGCGTTCCGCAAGTTCGCCTGGGCCTCCTGCACGCTCGCCCGGGCGGCGAGCACGTTTGCCCGGACCTGCTTCACCTTGGCTTCCAGGAGCGAAGGATCTATCTCCGCCAAAAGATCTCCCTTTTTCACCCGGGAGTTGTAGTCCACGTAAATCACATTGAGGGTTCCCGAAACCTGGGCTCCCACGTTTACCGTGTTCACCGCCTCGAGGGTTCCCGTGGAGGATACCGCCTTCACGAGATCTCCCCGGCGCACAGAGGTGGTATCCACAATCATGGCATCGTCTTTTCGCCCTTGAAAAAACCAGAATCCTCCCACTCCCGCCGCAAGAAAGAGGCATAACCACAGTATTTTTTTCATTTCAAAGCACCCCCGATGGCTTTCTCCAGGGCTCCGAGAGCGAGACGATAGTCGTAAAGAGAGCCGTAGTAATCGTTCTGGGCGTTCGTATAGTTTTCCGTGGCATCCGTAACCTCCACGGGAGAACCTACCCCCACCTCATAGCGCCCGTTGGCGAGCTCCAGATTTTCTTTCGCATGCTCCACGGTTTTTTGCGCCGTTCCGATGGCCTCCTCCGAATTCCGCAGCTCCGAGAAAGCTTTTTCCACCTCAAGGACCACGTCCTGCCGCAGGCTTTCGAGATTGGCTTCAGATTTCTCCAGCTCCCCCCGAGCCTGCCGTACCTTTCCCCGGGTAAGCCCTCCGTCGTAGAGAGGGACCGTCAGGGAAAGCCCCACGTAGGTTTCTCCGTTTCCGGTAAAATCCCGATCTCCCCAGGTATAGCCGGCCTTTGCGGAAAGGCTGGGCGCGTCGTTTTTCCGGGCGAGATTCACGGATTCTTCCGCCCTGTTTCTACGCAGCTCCAGAGCCCGCAGATCCGGCCGGGTCATGAAGGCGCTCTGGAGTGCCTCCTGACGGGTAATATCCACCTTTTCCCAGGAAAGCATGTCCCGGATTCGGTAGGATGGAGCCTCGGGATATCCTAAAGCGTTGGAAAGAGAGGCCTTGGCGGTTTCCACGGCGGTTTTCTTTTTTATGAGCTCCAGCCGGGCCTTGCTCAAATCCACCTCGGCGGTGGTAACGTCGATCTTCGAAACCCGTCCCACCTCGAAAAAGCCCCGGGCCTGTTCCAAATGATGCTCGTAGGTTCGCACCGCCTCCCGAGCCACCTCCTCTTCCTTACGGGCTCGAAGAAGGTCGAAATAGGCCTGCTTGACGTCGAAAAACAGGGTTTGGAGCACATCGTCGTAATCGTACCGGGAAGCCTCCACGTTCATCTCCGCCATGAGAACCTGGCTTTTCGTCTTGCCCCAGTCGGAGATAAGCTGCGAGACCGTAACTCCGCTGGAATAACTGTCGTAGCCGCTGCTCCCCGCATCCTGCCTCCGGTAGCTGCTCGAAAGATCCACTCCGGGCTTTCCCGGAGCCTCCGCCTGATCCACTCCGCTGCGGCTGACCTCCACGGAAGCTCCGGCACTCTTCAGATCCGGATGTTTTTCCAGGACGATGTCCAGGCATTCTTCCAGGGAAAGCTCCTGGCCTTCCCGTATTTCCAAGGCCTCCGCAGGAAGGGAAAGGAAAAACAATCCCAACATAAAAAGAAGCGTCCTTTTTTTCATTACCAGCCCTCCCAACAGGCTCGAAATTCTATCGTTCTTCCCGGGCACAGTATAGATCGGAACCCGTAAAAGGGGGGTCAAAAAACATTAAGAAGTGTAAAGAGTTTTTCCGGAGCTGGATCGGAAAAAGAGCACGAAAAAACGGAGGATTTCCGAAAAACCGGAGGTCCCTCCGTTTCAAACAACAGGAAATCTGCGAAGGCTCAGCGGAACAGAGCGAAAAAAAGCCCCGTTCCAAGGCTTGCCAGGGTAACGGGAATCCCCACCCGGGCGTGAACTTTCCAATCGAAGGGAATTCCCATGCGTTCCGCCTCTCCCGCCACGATAATATTGGCGATGCTTCCCACCATAAGAAGATTTCCCGCAAAGGTGCTGGAAAGAGCCAGCATCTGCCCCGCTTCGGGTATATTCTGCACCAGGGGGAGAAGCAGCATCACTCCGGGAACGTTGGAAACCGCATTGGAGAGGGCCGTGGTAATTCCGTAGAGCCATAAAGGGGAGGCCAGGGATATGCCCGAAGAGGCAAGAAAATGCTGCAGCTCTTCCAATCCTCCCGCGATCTCGAACCCCCGATTCACCACGAAAAGCCCGAGAAAGAGAATAAGCAAATGCCAATCCACCAACTCCAGGGTCCGTCGGGAGGCCATCTTCCGGCTGAGAAGGAGCATCCCCGCTCCTCCCAGGGCCACGAGATCCCGGGGAAGGGAGGAGAAGAGAAAAAGCCCCACCACCAGGGCAAGCACCAGGCCTCCTTTAAAGGTCTGCCATCCGTCGAAAGGATGCTCCTCCGGAGGAATACCCGAAACTTCTTTGTACCACTGTTTTCGAAAAAGCAATAGCAAAATACCCCAGAGAAAAAGAAGAGAGACCCCCACGGGAAGAGCCGCGAAGAGAATATAGTCTCCGAAGGAAAGAGAGAGATATTCCCCGATAAGCATGTTCTGAGGATTGCCGATGAGGGTGAGGGCGGAACCGATGTTGGCGGCACAGGCCAAGGCGAGAAGAAAGGGAAGGGGATTGTACCCCCGCCGAAGACATCCCCATCCCAAAACGGAAGTCATGGCAAGACAGACGATATCGTTGGTAAGCAGTGCCGAGAGAGATCCCACCGTAAAAATGATCACGCCCAGAAGGAGCTCCGGCGCAAGGGAGAGCCCCGCTATGCGCCGGGAAACTTCGGAGTAGAACCCTCCCAGGCGAAACTGGGCGGAGATAATCATAAAACCGAAGAGCAGGAGAATCGTGGGAATATCGATTCCCGAGGCTCCTCCTTCCAGGGAGACGTTTTTCGTGGCCAGCAGAACGATGGCTCCAAGCAGCACAATTCCCGTGCGATCCAGGGCAAGCCGGGGAAAACGTCCCAGAATCATGCCGAGATACACTATTCCGAAAACGGAAAAAATCAGCCATCCGCTTTGCAATTCCATCCGCTCCCTCCGGAGAATATCTTCGCAGAAACAGAGTATACACCCCGGAAGGCAAGGGAAAAATGCGGAACTTCAAAAAAACCCACGGACCTCAGCAGGGAACCACCATGGGAATTCCCTTGTGAGAGATGAGATCTACCGGAATTCCGTACACCCGGTTTACAAGCTCTTCGGGCACCTCCGAGGGCCTCCAGGCCCCCTGAATGATGCCATCCTTGAGAAAAAGCAGCCGGTCCGCGAAGCGGAGCGCCGTATTGAGATCGTGCAGACTCAGAAGAGCCGCCACCTGGTGCCCCCGAACGATTTTCTTCAGGAGTTCCAGCATGGCAAACTGGTTTTTCAAATCCAGGCTGCTGGTGGGCTCGTCCAGAAGCAAAACCTTGGGCTCCTGCACCAGGGCCCGGGCGAGAAGCACCTTCTGGAATTCACCGCCGCTCAACTCGTCGAGATAGCGAAGGGCGAATTTCTCCAAAGAAAGGGACTCCAGAGCGGATTCCACCTTATGGAGATCTTCGTGTTCCACCCTCCACCCCAAGTGCGGACGCCTCCCCAGGAGCACCGCATCGAACACCGTAAGCCGCAGGGGCTCTCCCCGCTGAGGAACGTAGCCGAAAAACCGTGCCCGCTCCCGGGGAGAGCATCGGGAGGCCTCCCGGGATTCCAGAAGGATCGCTCCCTCCTGGGGGCGAAGGATACCGTTGATAGTTCGAAGAAGCGTGGTCTTTCCCGTACCGTTGGGGCCCAGAAGAGCCACCATCTCACCCTGTTTTACGGAAAACTCCACGTCTTCCAAAACCGGAACCCCTTGATAGGAAAAAGAGATTCCCTGAACCGACATAATCATAGGCGTCGCCTCCGAACGATAAGTGCAAGAAAAACCGGAGCTCCGAGAAAGGCCGTAAAAATCGAAACCGGCAGAACCCGGGGAGCGAAGATGAGCCGGGCTCCCATATCCGCCGCCATAAGGAGCATTCCCCCCATAAGAACCGATCCGGGGAGAAGGAAACGATGATCCGACCCGAGGAAGCGGCGCAGCATATGAGGGCAGACGAGCCCCACGAAACCGATCACTCCCAGAAGAGCCACGGTAACCGCCGCAAGAAGGGAGGTCACCACCATGGCCTCCAGGCGTATCCGGGGTGCGGAAATCCCCAGGGAAAGGGCGGTTTCGTCTCCGCAATCCAGGGCGTTCAGATCGAAGCGGCGGAAAAAGAAAAGAACCAAGGCTCCGAAAAGAAGCCCTCCCATAAGAGGGAGATCTCTCCAGGTTGCCCGGGAAACATCCCCGAAGGTCCAGAAAACCGCCGCCGCAAGCTGGTCGTCCCGGGCAAAATACTGAAGGAACATGGTCCCTGCGGTAAAAAGAGAGCTCAAAGCCACCCCCGCCAGGATCATGGCCTCCGGAGTTCCCCGGCTGGCGGAAGCGATAGCGAGCACCACTATCATGCACCCCAAAGAAGCGGCAAAGGCCATGCCGGTGGTAAGAATGGGGGACGTGATGGCCACCGCATCGGCGGAACTGCTTTGCATGCTTCCGGATCCCAGAACGATAATGGAAAAGGCGGCTCCGAAAGCGGCGGCGTTGGAAATACCCAGGGTAAAGGGAGATCCCAAGGGGTTCCGTAGCACCGATTGCATCACAGCTCCCGCCAGGGAGAGTCCCGCTCCCGCCAGAAAAGCCGCCAGAGTCTGGGGAAGCCGGATGTTCCAGATGATGAGACTCCATCGGGGCTCTCCCTTTCCCGCAAGAGCTCGGAGAACCTCCAGGGGAGGAATGGAAACGGCTCCCGTGGCGATGGAAAAAATCAGGATCCCCAAACTTAGGAGGGCGAGAAAAAGCAGAAAAAACCGTTTTTTCCAAAGATGTTTTTCGTACTCCGGAGAGAGGGAATGACCTTCCAGATGCACCGGCTATTCCTCCGGGGAAATGCTACGAAAAACCATCTTCGAAAAGGCCTCGTTCATAAGGGGAAAAACGGGTTTCCCCACGAGAAACGTATAAATACGATCCGCCATCTCTTCGGGGTCCACGTCGGCGAACTGCTCGGGATAGAGCACTTTCCCGACGAAATAACCGTCCGCCAAAAGGGATCCGAAATTGGTATTATAGGAGTTATAGGGAAGCACGCCGTAAAGAGCTCCCCGATTCACCGCTCCGAGAGCTTGAAAAACCGGATCGTTGCACAGCTGAAAAAGGGCGTTCGCCTCCTCCCCCGCCACAAGGGTGGAAAGATCCACGAAAATCACCTGGGGATCCCATTCCAGAAGCTTTTCCCTGGAGATATGAACGTTTTCGGATTTCCCCGTGGCGAGATCCGCCGCAATGTTGCGGGCTCCGGTATAAAAGAAGGGCGGATAGCCGGGTTCCGTGGAGGTAAGGCCGTGAGGTCCCCGATAAGCCACTCCCCCCAGGTAACAGGTGGGACGTTGCTCTTCCGGCACCTCCGCCGTTCTTCGGACAAGCTCCGCCAGGTGATGCTCGAAAAAGGCCACCACCTCTTCCGCCCGATCCGCCTTTCCCAAAAGGGAACCGAGAAGGCGAAGGGTGGCATAGAGTTTTTCCTTCTCATTCGTAAGATTGCCGTACTCCAGCCCCACCACGGGAATCCCCGTCTTGGCGGTAAGATCGTCCGGAGAAGGTCCCGAGAGAGGAGAAACCTTGAAAATCACCTGGGGCAAGGGAGAAAGCCCCGCAATGAGTTCGGGATTATCCCGCCCCCGGAACTCTCCGAAAACCGGCAATTTCTTGAGTTCCGGATGCGCGATGGTATAGGGCCGCGCATTGATGATGGAAGAGCGTTCCTCTCCGGAATCCGCCGCCACCACTCGATCCAGTGCCTGAAGGTATGTAAGAAGGCGCAATCCTCCGGAACCGGATATGATAACATGATCCAGAGGCTGAGGAACGTCTACGGCACGGCCGAGACAATCCGTTACGGTAATTTCCGCTCCAAAACAGGAAGAAGCCAAAAAAGATAGAAGAACCACCAGAGAGAGCATCGTTCTTTTGCGGAAAAACATAAAACCCCTCCTCATGGGAAATTTCGATTCTGAAATCGGATTGATGGTAACACGTTTTTTAAATTTGTGCTACCAAAAGCCCTCTTTCGAAAAAGATTCGCACGATTCTCCCCGAAGATCGATCCCTCTCCAAAAAACGCAAGCCTCCGAGAAACTTTGTGAATATCGTATTTCAGTGGTACGACATCCCTCATGAGCGAAAAGATTCGCTATAATGTTTTCAGGAAATCTGCTTTACCGAAGGGGGAACGCGTGTACATGAAAGAAAGGGTTCTTTTCGTTTGCGTGCAAAATACCGCCCGAAGCCAAATGGCGGAGGGCATACTCAAATCCATCGCCGAGGACACCTTCGAGGTGTACAGTGCGGGGATCACCGCCGGATCCGAATTAAATCCCTACGCCGTGGCGGTAATGCGGGAGATCGGCATCGACATTTCGAAAAACCGGGTCAAAAGCATAGAGGATCTGCTGAAGGAAGAGGACGATTTCGAGTACGTCATCACCGTGTGTGACGAGGGCAAAGCCGCATCCTGTCCCGTCTTTCCCGAGGCGGGAACACAGCATCACTGGCCTTTGGACGATCCGGGCACCTTCACGGGGACCGAGGAAGAACGCCTGGCCCGGACGAGGGTGGTTCGGGAGGCTCTGCGGGAGAGAATTTTCGAGTTCCTCAAACAGTACGCCTGAAAAAAACGAGAAGGGGAAGCCGAAAAAGGCTTCCCCTTCTTACTTTCGTTACTTTCGGTTTTCCCCTTTTTACGCACCCTCAGAGAGGAACCTCGAAGTATCCTTTTCTACCCGCCAAGAATATTGGGAAGGAAGAGGGTCACTCCCGGGAAGTAGGTAAGGAAGAGGAGCACCACGAGGAGCACGATGAGATAGGGCATGATTTCCCGAATAATCCGATCGATGGAAATTCCCGTAATGCTGGAGACCACGAAGAGATCCAACCCCACGGGGGGCGTAATGCAACCGATGGCAAGGTTCACCACCATGATGGCCCCGAAGAAGACCGGATCGATTCCCATGCTCAATGCCACGGGCAACAGAATGGGAGTGACGATGACCACCGCTGCGGAGGCATTGATGAGAGTCCCCAGAAAGAGGAGCATGAGGTTCACCAGGATGAGGAACACCACGGGGCTCGATGTAAGGCTTGCAAAAAGAGCCCCCAGTTTGTGAGGCACCTGGGCGTTGGTGAGAATCCATCCGAAAACGTTGGCTCCCCCCACTACGAACATAATCATGGTGGTGCTCATGGCGGCCTTCAGAAGCACCTTGGGAATATCCTTCCACTTCAGCTCCCTGTAGACGAACATGCCGATAAAGGCTCCGTACACCGCCGCTACCGCCGCAGATTCCGTGGGAGTGAAGATCCCTCCGTAGATGCCTCCGATGATGATGGCGGGCATGAGAAGGGCCCAGAAACACTCCTTGAAGGTACGCCAGGTCTCTCCGGGGGCGGTGGCCTCCTTGCCTCGGTAGCCCCGCTTCTTGGCGATGACGTAGTTCACCACGCACATGGAAAGCCCCATGATAATCCCCGGAATGAATCCCGCCAGAAAGAGATCCCCGATGGAGCATTCCGCCACCACGCCGTAGACCACCATGGTGATGCTGGGAGGGATCACGATACCCACGGTGCCCGCCGCAGCCACCACGGCAGCGGCGAAGGCCTTGCCGTATCCCCGATCCTCCATTTCGTCGATCATGGCGGAACCGATGGCAGCGGTGGTCGCTGCGGAGGAACCCGAAAGGGCGGCGAAGAACATTCCCGATACCGCCACCACCTGGGCGAGGCCTCCCGCCATGGATCCCACCAGACAGCTTGCAAAATTAACGATACGCTTGGTCACTCCTCCTGCGGACATGAAGGCTCCCGCAAGCATGAAAAAGGGTACCGCCATGTAGGAAAAGGAATCGATGGAGGTAAACATGCGCTGAGCCACCACCACCAGGGGAATGTGAAGCATGAAGTAGAGCACCGTTCCCGAGGAGAGGGCAAGGGCCACGCCGATGGGAGCTCCCACCAGAAGCACTCCGATAAAGACGCTCAGGATAACCCAGGTTACCATCAGGCATGCCCCCCTTCGGAAAGTTCCGCATCATTCTTTCCCCGGAGCACCTCGAAAAGCGCCATCAGGCTGATAAGTAAAAGCACCGCCGCTCCCAGAGGAATGGCGAGATAGACGTAGGACATCTTGATTCCCAAAGCGGGAGAGGTCTGGAATTGGGTGAGCCGCACCATGCGGACTCCCTGCCAGAACAAAATCCCCGAGAAAAGCAGCGTAAGCAGTCCCCCCGCGATCTGGCATACCTTGAGCCAGAATCCCTGAACACGCTCGGTAATGGCGCCTACCGCCATATGCCCTCCCGTTTTCGCCACCACGGGAATACAGAGAAAGACGGTCCATACGAAAAGATACCGGGCAAGCTCCTCGGAAAAGGAAAAGGTAAAATGAAAGGCGTAGCGCAAAACGACCTGGATAAAGATGATGGACAGCATGAGTCCTATGGCAAGAGTGACCACCTTTCGCAGAAGGCCGTCAATAAAGTTCAGGATTTGCCCCATAGGGCCACCTCCTCATAGAGTGCTGCGGGGGCAAAAAGCCCCCGCAGAGGTTGTGGTGTGTTGGAAAAGAAGAGATTTCTGAAAAAGTTATTGCAGATTTGCCACCTTTTCGATGTTCTCCTTGCCGAGACGATCCGCCATCATATCCCAAACCTTGGCGGTGGCCTTCTGGAAGCCTTCGCGATTCACCTCGTTGGCCTCAAGGATCTCGCACTTGCCGCTTTCGGCGATCTTCTGCCAGAATTCGGATTCCTTGTCCATGGCAAGCTGGCGCTGCCAGTCCCGGGCCTCGTCGGCGGCCTCCTGTACGGCCTTCTGCTGTTCCGGAGTAAGGCCGTTCCAGGCGATCAAGCTGATAAGCAGGGGCTCAGCCGCGTAGGTATGTTCGGTTTTGGAAATGTACTTCTGCACCTCGAAGAAACGCTTGGTATAGATGTGAGCCGCAGGATTTTCCTGGCCGTCGATAACACCCTTCTGAAGGGACGTGAAGAGTTCGCTGAAAGCCATGGGAGTGGGGCTGGCGCCGAGGGCCTTCATCATTTCGATGTACACGGGCTGCTCCATAACACGAATCTTGAGACCCTTCATATCCTCGGGCTCCTTGATGGGACGCACGTTGTTCGTCATGTTACGAATGCCGTTTTCCATGAAGCAGAGAACTTTCATGCCCTGGGGCTCCAGCTTGACTCCCATCTCCATGCCCACGGTGTCGAGAGCCTTGAAGGCATGCTGCCGATCCCGGAAGATGAAGGGAAGGTCAAACACCGCGATCTCCGGCAAAAAGTTCCCAAGTACCGCAGTTCCCGTAAGGACCACGTCCACGGTCCCGAAGGTGAGCCCTTCCACGAGATCTCTCTGGCTACCCAGCTGGCTGCTGGGGAAAACCTGAATTTCGACCTCCCCGCCGCTCTTCTCCGCCACCAGATCCGCAAATTTCTGGGCTCCCATGGCATAGGGATTGGAAGGATCCGCAATGTGTCCCAGCTTGAGCACCTTCGCCGCAGAGGCGCAGGAAACTCCCAGAGCTACCACCAGCAATGCCACCGTGCACAACAACGCTACTCGTTTCATAATTGCACCAACCTCCTCATAAAGATTAGGGCCTTAAGACCCGTACATCCGTAAGAAAAATTTTTCTTCTACAGCCTCGCCACGCCGCTCTTCCGGGCGGCTTCCGCCACCGCTGCGGCTACCG
>DAIPKP010000081.1:0-10654 GCA_036769705.1 Synergistaceae bacterium | reverse complement strand
CCGTAAGCACCACTTCCAGTACCGATATGGGAAAGGACCGGTCGAAAAGGGCGTGTTGGGGGGTATACCCCACCCGATAACGGCTTTACTCGGGGGAGGTGCCGAAAAGGGTCACTCGCCCCTTGCGGGGAGTGAGCAACCCCAGAGCAAGCTTGAGAAGAGTGGTTTTGCCTCCTCCGTTGGGGCCCACGATGCTGGCGAACTCCCGAGAAGAAACGGAGAGAGTGACATCCTCGAGAACCCGTCGGTTTTCATAGCCGAAGGAAACGTTATGAAACTCCAGAATCGGAGTATTTTCCAAAATGGCGTGCATGAGGTTCCTTTCATTCTTTTGTGGATTCCGGGGGCTCTAGTTCGGTTCGTAGAAGGGCTCCCATGGTTTGGAAATAGGCGATATAGTCCTCGGGGAAGGGGTCGAAGGAGAGTACCCGGGCGCCGATGGCGGAAGCTACGGTACGGGCTGCCCTTTGATCGAACTGGGGCTGGATGAAGATGGACCGGATCTTCTCTTTCTGGGCGATTTGAATGAGAGAAGCGAGCTCCTTGCCTCGAGGGGGCTTCCCTTCCTTTTCCACCGCCATTTGCCGGAGGCCGTAGGCATCGCAAAAGTAGCCGTAGGCGGGATGATAGACGAGAAGGGTTCTGCCTCTTACGGGATCCAGTATACTCCGAAGATAGCCGTGAAGCACCTCGAGTTGGTCCACCAGGGCTGTGGCGTTGGCGGCATACTCTTCGGCATGTTCCGGATCCTCTTGCCTTAATGTTTGCGCCATGGTATCTGCCATGGCCGCCATGTTGAGAGGGTTCAGCCATACGTGGGGGTCGTAGCCCTGAAGATCCTCAAACTCTTCGTTTCCTCCATGCTCGTGGTTATGTTCCGGGGTTTTCTCCTGTTCCCGGGGATCTTGGGAATGCTGATGTTCATGTTCCATAGTGCGGAGAGAGAGCCCCCGCCGAAGGGGAACGATACGCAAATGCTCCGATTGTCGCAAAGGTTCCAGAAAATTTTTTTCCAGGGGAAGCCCGAGATAAAAGAAGCACGAAGCCCTTGCCGCCTCCCGAAGCTGCCCCGGCAAGGGAGTGTAGGTATGAGGGTCCCGGCCCGGCGGAAGCAGGGTTTGCACCGTTACGTTCTCTCCTCCGATGGAAGTGGCAAGGAACGCGAGAGGAGGAATGGCGACGGTTACCCGGAGAGGTTCCGCCGTAAAAGCCTTTTCGGGAAAAGAGAAAAACATGGCAAAACAGAAAAAGAGCATCCCGTAAAAAAGGCAGAAAATTCGTTTCATGTTATATCACCTCCGGTGAAAAGTTGAGATGCCGAAAGAATACCACGAGTTAGCAATGAAAAACATTCTTTTGGAAGATCAATCGGCTTTTCGAGAAACCCCGGCTTTTCGCTTGTTTCGTATTTTGCGGACAAAAAGAAAGAACAGCCCCGGACCGAAGGCCAGGAGAGCTACGGAAAGCCCCGCTACGATGGCGTAGTACGTAAACAGGGGGGCGCAGCATTCCTGGCGATGCCGGGAGATGACGTGGCTGGGCAGAGCCACCAGAATTTCCAGAATGCTTCCCCGTAGAAGCCATGATGTGGCCCAGGCGAAAAAGGAATCCGGATCTTTCTCACCAAGATAACGGTAAAAGAGCCACCCCCAGAAAAACCAGAAAAGGCCCGGAAAAATCAGGATCAACCAGGAATAGAGAAAGGGGCTTGCCTTTTCTTCTCCCCAGAAAAGAAGTCCCAGGGAGAGAAGAAAGCCCCAAAAGAGCAAGCCCATGGGAAGGGATCCCAGAAGAGCCGCCGTAAGAAGACTGCGTTTCCCCGAGGGGCGACTGGAATCGGCCTTGGCGGGAATAAAAAGAAGAGCTCCCGCAGCAAGCATCAGAGGAAGAAAAACGGCTCCCAGAAAGAGAAGCACGATTCCCCGGGAAGCATGGAGATCCTTGAAAAACTCCAGATCCTTCCAGAGAAAAAGCCCGAAAAAGAAAAACCCGAGCACGCACATTCCGTAAAGGCCTACCGTAAGGAACGCCCAGCGTTTCATGAAATCCCTCCTTTTCAAAAAAAGTATCCCGAGGATAGGTTGAAGAGCCCCATCGAAGCTTACCGAAAAACATAGCATTTTCGGCTTCCCTGTATTTTCATATGCTCCGAAATCACCATTCCCGCCGGGGAGGAGCGAATTTTTTCAGAAAACGCTGATTCTGCTCGTGGGTTCCTACCACCGCCAGGTAATCCTCCGGGAGGAGTTGAAAGGCTCCGTCCAGAGTGGAGAAAAGTTCTTCCCCCCGTTTTACCGCTACCACCGAAAGACCGAACTCCTTCCGTATGGCGGATTCCGTCAGGGTCTTGTGCACCAGGGGACATTCCTCGTGGAGATAAAACCACTCCAAATTGATGAGGGACGTGGCGTTGCGCAGATCTGCCAGGGCTCTGTGTTCCGGAAGTTCCGCGAAAGGGCTCCAGGAGCTCAGCCGTCGCAAAGCTTCGATCTCTCGCAGAACGAGAGTTGCCGGAAGATCGAGCTGCAGCAGGGTCTGCCGGGCCATCTCCAGCCCCGATTCCAGTTCGGGGTTGATAATCCGGGTCGCTCCGTGCTGCTCCAGAAGGCGGCATTCTTCGGGCTCTTCTCCCCGGGCCAGAATGGGGAGCGTGGCGTTGTGCCTCCGTACCTTCTTGACCACCTCCAGAGTATCCATGCGTCCCGGAAGGGTGATAAGGAGCAGTTTCGCCCGGTTTACTCCGGCGGCCTCCAGCATTACGTCCTGTCCGGGATCTCCGTAGAGAAGGCGGAGCCCCTCTTTCCGTTCCCGCAAAAAGGTGGCGTGATGAGGTTCGATAATCACATAGGGGTGTTCCAGGCTTTGGAGAACGAGCCCTACCCGGGCTCCCAGGGGGCCTCCTCCGGCGATAATCACGTGGTTGGAAAGATCCGGAGATGCGGGAATTCTGCTGGCGGCTTCCGGGGATCTGCGCAGGCGTTTTATCAGGGAGTATGCGGGAGTGGTGAGCCCCGTAGCGAGAGGTCCCAGAAGCATGGAGAGCACCACCACGCTCAGGGCGGTGGAGTAGACTTTTTGCTCCAGGGCCCCGGATTCCAAGCCGTGTTGAAGCACGATGAAGGCGATTTCCGATATGGGGATCATGCCGAGAAACATGGCCAGGGGAATAACGTTGCGATAGCCGAAAAGCCTTCCGGTTCCTCCGAGGAGAAATCCTCTTGCCAGAGCGATGACGGTTAGAAGGGCCAGCACGGAGCCCAGGTTTTGCAGGAGAAAGGAGGGGTCCAGAAGCATGCCGATGGAGACGAAGAAGAGAAGCCCGAAGAGATCCCGCACGGGGACCAGGTCGGTCAAAGCGGCCCGGCCGTAATCGGATTCGCTCAGCACGAGCCCCGCGATGAAGGCCCCGAAGGCGAAGGAGAGATCCAGCCAATAGGTGACGTAGCCCACTCCGAGCCCCACTGCGGTGACGGTGAGCACGAAAAGTTCCCGGGATTCCCATCGAGCCACCCGTTGCATCAGCCGGGGGAGTACCTGGGATCCCGCGAAAAGCATGGTTCCCACGAAGAGCATCACCTTGAAAAGGGGCTGCGTAACTCCCCAGAAGGAAATGCCCGTAACGTTGAGATTCATGAGAATTACCATGAGGGGGATCACCAGGATGTCCTGAACGATGGACATGCCCAGCATGACCTGACTCGAGAGTGTTCCCATCTGTCCTCGGGAGGAGAGGGTTTTCAGAATTACCGCAGTACTGGAGGAGACCATGGCCGCAGCGAACCAGAGGGAGGATGAATTGCCCCACTCCATATAATGCCCCAGCCCGTAAAAGACGAGAAACGTAAGGCCCACCTGAAGGGCGGAGCCTCCCAGGGCGATGCCCTTGATGGGTTTCAGGCTTTTCAGGGAAAATTCCAATCCCAGGGAAAAGAGCAGAAGGGCTACGCCGATCTCCGCGAGCTGTTCCACCTGGGATACTTCGGAAACCGTAATACCCCCGGTGAAAGGCCCTACGGCGATTCCCGCCAGGATGTACCCGATAATGAGAGGTTGGTTGAGTCTTCTTGCGGCGAAGCCTCCCAGAAGCCCCGCGATGACGATGATGATAAGATCCGTGGCGATACCCATGCAATCCCCTCTCTTCCCAGAAAATGGTTTTTTGTTTTCTTCGTTTTCCGGAGATCCCGAAAAGTCGCGTTTTGCGATCTTCCGGAAATCTTTCGAAAAACAAGTATAATGCTCTTTCGGGTTTCCTGTCGAGGAATTCGGGGTTTACGGAAAGCTGGGAGCATACTATTCTTTTATATGGGAAAATGTGTGAAATGTTTCCGTATCCTTCGAAAAGATTCTTTCTTCTTTACATGCGTCCCCATGGGTTTCTCCGGTTTAGAGCCGGGGAAAAATCCGAGCTTCCGAAAAAAGTTTTTTCGAATACCCCAGAATAAGGAAGCTTCGCATCGAAAAAAGGAGGCCCCCATGAATACCCTTTTTGCGATACCCCGTCCCGAGAACGAGCCGGTGCTTTCCTACGCTCCGGGAACGCCCGAAAGGGAAGAGATGAAGAAGGCTCTGAAGGCCCTCAAAAAAGATCCTCCGGAAATTCCTCTCATTATCGGAGGAAAAGAGGTGACCACTGGAGACATTGGAGAGATTCGGCTTCCTCACGATCATGAAATTCTGGGAGCTACCTTTCACAAGGCGGGGCCCCGGGAGGTGGAAGCCGCGGTGGAATCGTGCCGGGAGGGCTGGCGTTCCTGGTCGCTCCTCCCCTGGGAAGAGCGGGGAGCGGTTTTCATGAAGGCTGCGGAGCTCCTGGCCGGAGAGAGGCGTTTCCTGGTAAACGCCGCCACCATGCTGGGGCAGAGCAAGACGGTGCACCAGGCGGAAATCGATGCGGTATGCGAACTGGTGGATTTCCTGAGGTTCAATGTTTATTTTATGCAGCAGATCTACGCCACCCAACCGGATCAGGCCCGGGGAGTGTGGAATATGATGGATTACAGGCCCCTGGAAGGATTCGTTTTCGCGGTAAGCCCCTTCAACTTTACTTCCATCGGAGGTAATCTGGCCTCGGCTCCGGCGCTCATGGGCAATACGGTGCTTTGGAAACCCGCTTCCACCGCGGTGCTCTCGGCTTACGAAATCATGCGGATTTTCCTGGATGCGGGGCTTCCTCCGGGGGTTATCAACTTCGTCCCCGGGGATTCCCGGATCATGGGGGAGGCGGTGCTTTCGCATCCCGAACTGGGAGCGGTGAACTTCACGGGATCCGATGTCACCTTCCGCCACATATGGAAAACCGTGGCATCGAACATGGAGGAATATCGCAACTATCCCCGGGTGGTGGGAGAGACCGGAGGAAAGGATTTCGCGGTGGTGCACGGATCCGCGGACATTCCCGCCACCGCCACGGCTCTCGTTCGGGGGGCCTTCGAGTACCAGGGGCAGAAATGTTCCGCCACCTCCAGGGCCTACGTGGCTTCCTCCCTCTGGGAGCCCCTCTTTGCGGAGATGCGGCGCCAGCTTGATAGAATATCCCTGGGAGATCCCGAGAACTTTCGCCACTTCATGGGGGCTCTTATCGACAGAAAGGCCTTCCGGAGAGTGCAATCTTTTCTGGAGGCCGCCGCAAAGAGCGATGCCGTGGATTTGCTTTACGGAGGAAAGGCGGAGGATCGGAAAGGATACTTCGTGGAGCCCACCGTCTTCCGTACTCGGGACCCTCGGTTCCTTCTCATGGAAGAGGAAATTTTCGGTCCCGTTCTTACGGTGTACGTCTATGAAGATTCCCGGTACGAAGAAGTGCTTCATCTCTGCAACGAAACCTCTCCCTACGGCCTCACCGGAGGCATCTTCGCCAAAGACCGATGTGCTTTGGAAAGAGGCAAAGAGGTGCTGCGTTATGCCGCGGGCAATTTTTATGTCAACGATAAAACCACCGGGGCCGTGGTGGGACAGCAGCCCTTCGGCGGCGGCCGGGCTTCGGGTACCAATGACAAGGCGGGATCCATGCACAATCTCCTGCGGTGGACCTCCATGCGGACCATCAAGGAAAATTTCGCTCCCCCCGGGGATTTTGCCTATCCTTATATGGAGGAGACGGAATAAATACGGAATTTTCGGGAAAAACCGCCTTTTTGCCGTGTAAACCCGGGCTTTTTTCGAAAAGTGCCGAAGATAACGGTATAATGCTGAAAGAATAGCATCCCGGAGGGAGGGGAAGCCATGCCGGGAGAATCGTCTCGCATTCGCAGAAAGAAAAATACCGGAGAAAGCCCGAGCCCTGGAGCCCTGAAAATCACCCGGGGTAAGGCTGGAAAGGGAACTTCTCCCGAAGAGCTTCCGGAAGAGGGCTTCGAAGGTTCCGAAGAATCCCGGAAATTCTCTCCTCACTATTTTTCCCGTTCCGGTCTTTTCGGAGAGATCATGGAAAAACTCCCCCTCGGTATCATGGGCCGGGATATGACCGGCGGAGGGCGCTACGTCTTCTGGAACGTCTTTATGGAGGAGCTTACGGGAATTTCCCGGAAAAGCATCCTTCATCATCCGGGAGACTCGGTGCTGCCCCGGGAGCTTCAGGAGCTTTTCCAGGAGCAGGATGCCCGGGTCATGCGGGAGGAGCGTTCCCTGGATTGCGGCCTGGTTCCCTTTCCCGGAGTGGCGGGAGCGAGAATTCACATGGTGAAGATTCTCTTCCGAGAAAGCCATACGGGGCATCGCCTGGTGGTCAGCATTCTTCAGGATCTTTCCCGCCAGGCTTTGCTGGAAGGGCGGCTTCGCTATGCGGAACGCACCGCGGGGCTTCTCCGGGAGTATGGAGAGCGGGTAAGCCGGATCCTTCGAGGAACTCTGGAGCAGGGAGGAGAGAGTAGTCCCTTTCGGGAGCAACTTCTTCAGGCTCTTATGCTCACGAAAAGAATGGGGGGCGAGGAGGATGTCCTGGAAGCATCTCCGGGAACTGCGGAGCAACGATCGGAGCAGGCTCCTTCCGAGAAGGCGCTGCCCCGGGTGTATCTTTTGGAGCGGGACGCCACGGTGAGAGCCTTCGCTTTGCGAACTCTCCAATGGGAAGGATGGCCGGTGCGTACCGCGGAAAGTCTGGAGGAGCTCGTGCACGCTCTGGAGGAGGAAAATCCCGAAGACGGGCTCTTTCTCCTGGGGCACGAAGATCTCGATTTCCCTCGGGGAGTTCCGGGAAAAGCGGTCGTTCTGAGAGGTGAGGGAATGTCCCGAAAAAGCATGGACGAATGCCGCCGGAGGGGGTACGAAATCTGTCCCAAGCCCTTCGCGGCCTGGGAACTCCTGGAAAGTTTGCGGCGCTGTGCCGCCGGGAGCGTGGGAGAGAAGGCTTCTTTCGGGGAAGAAATATAGGAACACACCTGATTATCCGAGGGGGGAGAAAAAGGTGCGCATACTTTTTGGCGGAAAGGTTTTTGAACGATTATGGGAGTTTATCGAACCTCTCTTTGCGGGGCACGAGCTGCAGGCGGCAGACAAGGATCGCTTTCCCGAGGTTCTTCCCTGGGCGGAGGTCCTGATAACGCCCCCCATGAAGATCGATGCCTCCCTGCTGGATTACGGAAACAATCTCCGGCTCCTTCATCAATGGGGAACGGGAGTGGAAGGGATCGATCTGGAAGCGTGTGCCGCCAGAAACATTCCGGTTTGCAACGTTCCCTCCCGGGGAACGGGGAACGCGGAAAGCGTGGCGGAATTTGCGCTTTTGCTGATGATGCTTCTTGCCCGCCGGTGGCCCCGGTGCCAGGAAAACCTTTTGAAAGGGCGCCTGCATGCTCCCCGTGGAATAGCCCTATGGCAAAAGCGGGCTTGTGTGGTAGGGTTGGGCAATCTCGGTGAATGCTTGGTGGAGCGCCTTCTCGGCATGGGGATGATGGTGCGGGGCGTAAACCGGACTCTTAAAGAGGAGTTTTCTCATTGGGGGCTGGAGAACGTCTATCCCCTGGATCGGTTGGAGGAGGCTGTGGAGGATTGCGATTTCGTGCTTCCCGCTCTTCCCCTGTCTCCGGAAACCTTTCATCTCATGAACGCCCGTATCTTCCGGGCCATGCACTCCCGCGCCTTTCTAGTCAACGTGGCTCGGGGGGACGTGGTGCATCCCGGGGATCTCGAAGAGGCCCTGCACAAAAAGATCATTGCCGGATATGCCACGGATGTCTTCTGGAAGGAGCCGGTGGATCCCGAACATCCTCTGCTCAAACTTCCCAACGTGATTGTCACGCCCCATGTGGCGGGAGTGACGGATGCTTCCAACCGGGGCATAGCGTCCTACGTCGCTGCGAATATCCATCGTCTTGAAACGGGAGAGCCCCTGCTTTCCCGCATGGATAAACCGAATACAGAACAAGGAGGAGTCGTTTCTTGAGGCCCGAAGATCATTGTCCAGGATGTATGAACGTTCACCGGGGAGACGGTCCCTGTCCCTACTGCGGCACCTCCCGGGGGGACCTTTCCAAAAATACTCTTGATCTGCCTGCAGGTACGGTCCTCGAGGGACGTTATTTTCTCGGGAAACCCCTGTGGAGCAGTTCTTTCGTGGTGGCTTACATAGGATGGGATTCCAGCCGTTCCGAGCGGTGCGTGCTGGTGGAGTATCATCCCCAGAGCCTGGTACGCCGGGTCCCGGAGAGGAAACTCGTTCTTCCCATCACACCCGCCAGGGCCGAGGCCTTTCAGGAGGGGCGTGAGCTTTTCCGGAAAGAATCGGAGCTTTTGCTCTCCTTGAAGGAAAACGCTCCCGCAGTGCGGCTGTGGAACCTTTTCGATTTTGGCGGCAGCGTATGGCGGGTAACGGAACATGTGGAGGGGCGCCCCCTGGGAGAGTTCCTTCAAAATCTCGAGAAACCCCTTCCCTGGGAACAGGCGTACCGGCTTCTCTCTCCACCGGCGGTTCTCCTGAGTGAGGCTATCGAAAAACATGGGATTTCGGATAACCTCGGCCCTTGGTCGCTTTTTGTGCGTAGCCAGGATCGGTCCTTTCTGTTCTCCGATTTCGGCTCCTTCCGCCGGGATTGGGACGAGGCCCGGGAGCAGTTTTTCCCTTATCCCCTGGGAGGATACAGTCCCTTCGAATTCTACCGGGGCCAGGAGCCTTCCGAAAGGAGCTCCCTCTTTACCCTGGCATCCCTCCTGTTCCGCATGAGCACAGGAGAATTTCTTACGGATCCCGTACAGTGGATCGATACGGAAATGGCCCTTCCCCGGGAGGACCTGGAGCGCATTCCGCCTACTCTGCGGGAGATCTTGCTCCGGGGGCTCGCCTTCCGTCCCGAGGATCGCTTTGCCCGAATCGGGGAATTTTGGTCTCTCCTGGGAAAAGCCCTGGGAGAGGAGGATCCCTTCGGCGAGACCACGCTTTTTTCACCGGAAGAGGGAAGCCTCTCCGAGGACGGCTATTCCCTGCCTTCCCGGGATTCTCTTGAAGAACTTCCTCTTCGGGGAAGCGGCGAGGATCTCCCGGTTCCCGAAGAGCTTCGCAAGGATCTTGCTGGAGAAGAGGCGAAATCCGGAGAATTCGAGAAAGCCCCGGAGCCGGAGAAAGAGCCGCCACAGGGGCATGAAGAGGAGGAAAGAGAACCGGAAGAAGAGGAGCCCGAAGTTTTTCGGATTCCCCGGAAACCTTTGGATGAAGAGCCCTCTCCGGGAGTCTCTGTGGAGGAGGAGCGAGAAATTTTCGAGGAACCCCGGGAGGAACATTCCTATTGGCTTATCGGTCTTTCTCTCGGCATGGTGCTTCTTCTCCTTCTCGGTACTGCGGGAATTCTGCTTTCCAAACAAGACACCCTGCGTCGGTTGATACAACAACTTCGAGGGAATGCCGTGGAGCAGGTGGACCCGGTGGTACTGAACGAACGAGGAGGAGATTACTACTACGGCAGAAACGGAGTCTCCCGGGATTACGGGGAGGCGGCGGATTTTTACGCCCAGGCGGCGGATCTCGGATATCCCGCCTCTCAGTTTAATTACGGTGTGCTGCTTTACTTTGGCCGGGGCGTTTCCGAGGATAAGGAGGGTGGAATCTCCTGGATCCGCCGAGCCGCATTGCAGGAGCTCCTTCAGGCGGAAGAATTCCTTCGCAAACGGGATATCCCCCTGGAAGTACCGAGGGAAGATGTTTCCCGGGATGAGGATCTCTCCGGCGGGGTAGGCTCCTCGGTCGCTTCGGGGGAAAACCCTTCTCCTACCCCCGAAGAGAAGGAGCTGTCCGGGGAAGGCCCGACATCCCGGGATCTTCCCACTCCCACTCCTACCATTACTCCTACTCCCGAACCCACCCCCACTCCTACGCCGGAAGATCTGGTTTTCCGGGGCAAAACGCTTATGGATTCCGGAGAAGAGGCCCGGGGGCTCGAGGTGTTCGAAAAAGCCTATGAACGAGGCAGCGGCGAGGCCGCCTTCTGGATCGGTAAAGCCTACGTGGAAGGCAAGGGAGTAGAGCCCAATTTGGGGAAAGCGGCGCTCTGGTTCAAGCGGGGAAGCGAAAAGGATCACGACCACTCCAAGGCCATGCTTTATTACTTGAACCCGAAAAAATTCGAGGAGTATCGTTCTCTTTATCTGGAGTTCTATCCTCCCACCCCGACGCCGACTCCGGAACCTACGGCCACGCCTACCCCGGAACCCACGCCGACTCCGG
>DAIPKP010000199.1:0-2056 GCA_036769705.1 Synergistaceae bacterium | reverse complement strand
AAAATGTCGGCGGTACCGGTGTTTTTCAACATTAACGAACTCATGGTTTTTGGTGTCCCCATTGTTTTAAATCCAATTTACCTGATTCCTTTTATATGCGTTCCGTTGTTATTGACCACGGTTTCCTTCTTTTTCATGCGAATCGGCGTTGTCCCGTATACCGTAAACATGGTGGAATGGACCACGCCGATTTTGCTTAGCGGGTATGTCGCAACGGGCTCTATCTTGGGAAGTTGCCTGCAGTTTCTAAATCTGGCACTCGGAACGACATGCTATATTCCCTTTGTCAGGCTTTCAGTTAAATCGTATGAAGCACGGAGAGATTTAAATTTAAAGGAGCTGTACGATATTTTTTGGGCTTTGGAAAAACATGGAACCACCATGTCGCTCATGTCCCGCTCCGACTCCGTTGGCGGCATAGCCAGGTCGCTCTCCCTCGATTTCGAATATGATTTGCGAAGGAAAGCCTTTGATTTGCATTATCAGCCCATCGTCAACGATGCGGGAAAAGTCGTATCCGTAGAGGCGTTGCTGCGCTGGAATCACCAGAGCTACGGTCTTATCAGTCCGCCCTTGGCCGTAGCCTTGGCGGAAGAGGCGGGATTGATCGACAGGCTTGGGGATGTGATCTTTGAGAAGGCCTGCAAAGATTTGCAGAAAATGAAATCCATCGGTATCAATGATGTGACGGCTTCTGTAAACGTCTCGGTTATGCAGCTTGAAAATGATAACTTTACGTCACGTCTTGGGGAGATTATCGCAGATCACGATATTCGCTTCACAGATATTGAAATTGAAGTTACGGAGAGGTTGTCTTTAACGCGTAATCTAAAAATTACTCGCCAAATCGAGGAAATTCAAAAATCTGGCATGAAACTTGCCATGGATGATTTTGGAGCCGGTCACGGTTCGCTTATATACTTGAAGGAGTATAATTTTAATACAATTAAGATCGATGGATCCCTAGTGCGTGAAGTTATGGCTAATCCGACCTGCAGAGACATTATATCGTCTATCGTATCCCTTGGAAAAACTCTCAATTGCCGGGTTGTGGCAGAGTTTGTCGAAGAGGAAGAGCAAAGGATGCTTTTGAAGAAATTCGGATGCGAGTTCTATCAAGGTTATTTGTTCAGTAAAGCTCTGCCCATCGAAGAGGTCCTGGAGTATATTCAGGAAAACAGATAGAATATAAAATCGGCATTGCCATGTCCCGGCGGAAAGACGAATTTGAAAAGAATTTCCTTTTGCAAAGGACGGCGGATATATGATTATCGATATGCATCTTCATACGGTGGAATATTCCGGGGATAGCGTGTTGCCCGTGGAAGAGGCGATTCGTCGGGGGCTGGAAATCGGCCTTGACGGAATCTGCGTTACCGATCATGAAAGCCTGGGAATTATGGGGCGGGCGGAGGAGCTTACCCGGCGTTACGAGTTTCTGGTTATTCCGGGAGTGGAGATTCTTACTCTACAGGGAGACTTCCTGGCCTTCGGCCTGGAGGAAGTGCCCTCCGGAAAGATCGATTTCGCGGAGCTTCAGAGGCTTTTACGGAAGAAAGAAGGGTTTGCCGTGGCGGCGCATCCCTATCGGGATAACGGGCGGGGTGCGGAGGATCGGCTCTTCGGCCTGGAGGAGCCCTTCGGCATAGAGGTTTACAACGGAAGAACCAAACCCTGCCACAATCTGCAGGCCCTGGAAACGGCGGGGCTTCTCGGCTCTCTTCGTACGGGAGGAAGCGATGCCCATTCCCTTCCGGAAGTGGGACGCTTTGCCACGAAGATCCATGCCCCGGTGCGGCATCTTCGGGATTTTCTCGCCGCTCTTCGGGAGGGAAAGGCCTCTCCCGTGGAATATCGGGAGGGAGCTTTCCGGGAGCCGCTTTTCCGGGATCTTGGGGTTTCTCCTGTAGAGGCCTGTGCCGGGGCGGTCTAGAGAAAATTTCATGAGAGCCATTCTCGTTATTCTCGACGGCCTTGGAGATAGAGGATTTCCGGAGTTCGGAGGAAAAACCCCTCTTCAGGCGGCCCATACTCCTCACATGGATGCCATTGCCGC
>DAIPKP010000080.1:7726-10747 GCA_036769705.1 Synergistaceae bacterium | reverse complement strand
AGCGGACTTTTCGAGATGCGCGTATTCGGTTTCCGGAGTTCTGCATTTTTTATCCATGGATCTCAAATCCTTACAATCGTATTTTTGTTACCCCTGAGATCTCGGCTCGGGGGCTGCTCGAAAAGTGTCATGCTACCTCTTTATCCGAATTGCCCTGCTTTGTCAAATTCGCGGCGGAATTATCCTGGTTCGATGAGCTGAAAAGGCCAAAGATCCGATACGTGTTTTGAAATACGGAACCTTCGTGATGGTGACAACCTTTTCGGTGTATACTGGAAGAGTGCTTTATTCCACTTTAGGGTATTCCGACAGGAGATGCGTTCCGGAATATCCGGAAGGAGAAAACATATGCTTTTTTTCTTTCTCTCCCCTCCCCCTCCGGAAAATTTCTAGCTGATTGAAGCTTATGCTTCGCCTCGATGGACCGGACATGCCTCCTTGTATTTTACAGAGGTACTGATGGGTTGTGCAGATAAAGAAGAAAGGTGTTTTCCGTGAAAAAAAATACGTCTTTTACGGCCCTCTGTGGAGCGGCCTTCATTCAGATGGTGGGAGTGGGAATCATCGTGGCTCTTCTTCCCGGAAGGGTTATGCAGGTATCTCCTTCCATGGAGTACGTGGGATATCTCGCGTCGGCCTTTGCGATTTCCTTCGTGTTGCTGCAGCTTCCGGTGGGATATGGAGGAGATCTCTGGGGATACAAGCTCTTTCTCGTGGGAGGCTATGCGCTCTCCTGCCTGACGGGGTTATTGTACTTCAAGGCGGGAAGCGTCTGGGATTTTCTCGGAGGAAGAGCCTTGCAGGGGTTGGGAGAGATTCCGGTTTGGGCACTGGCTCCGGCGCTGCTTTCCCTTCTTTTCCCGGATTCCAAGGGGGAACGGATCGGAAAGTACAACGCTTCCTTCCATTTGGGGTTGACCCTCGGAGGCATTCTAAGCATCTACGCGTGTCGGATCTGGAGCGGCAACGAAGCCTTTCTGCTCTATGCGGCAACGGGTTTCCTGGGAGCGGTAACGGTGGCTCTCTTCGTGAAAAACCCCGGTGTTCCGAAAGAAAAAGCCATAGAAAATCGGGGGAGCTATCGAGATATGTTACGGGCTATGCGCAAAATTCGTATGCCCGCCGTCTTCGGAGGAGTATGTCTGTACGGTGGAGCTTACGGTCTCTTTCTGACGGTTATTCCCGGAATTCTTCTGAGTGAGAAGGGGTTTTCCCAAACCCAGGTGTCCCTCTTTTTCGCCCTCTTCTATGTGGCTCTCAGCATAGCCCAGGTGACGGGAGGAAAAAGATCGGATGCAAAAGGGCGATACGGTACCATGTATCTCGGCTTTGGGTTGGTGGTTCTTGGGATGGCTACCTTTATGGTGCTGAACGGAAAAGCGGTCTTCGCCCTTCTCTTTTGCGCAAGTTTCGGGCTGGGCATGTTCTGCGTCTCTGCCATGACCCTGCTGAACGAGGCGGTGCCGGATTCTCTGAAGGGGTCGATTTCCGGAGTTTTTTATCTTTTTTGGGGAATCGGTTTCTTTTTGATTCCTCCGGGAATGGCCAAGCTGGGGGCTTTACTGGGATATGCCCGGGTGTTTCCGATGTTGGCGGTTCTGGTGTGCCTGGATCTTCTGGCGCTGCGAAGGCAACGAAAGAGGTGCTTCGAATAGAACATTCAAAGATGTTTCGATAAAATGACGGTATCGCGGATCATACAAGAAGGGGCTTCCCGTGTGGAAGCCCCTTCTTGTTCTCTGGTTCATCCTCCGGAGGTCGTTTTTATCGGAACTGTTCGTCCAGCCAGTCCAGGGCCACCGCCCAGGAGAGAGGCATGTTGTCGAGCTGGCAATGGACGTTGGCTCCCGAGGTTTTTTCGAAAATGTGCAGGCTTCCCCGGGGAGCGAGCTCCGCAAAGCGCTTTGCCTGGTTCAGCGGAACCGTGCCTTCCTCTTCGCTCACCATTCCCAGGGCTGGCATTGCAAGGGATTGCACAAGATTCTCCGGTACCTGGAATTCCTTGAGAGCCTCCAGAGCGGCATCCACTGAAGGTTGTCCGAAGCGAAGGCAGATGTTCAGCAGGGAGAAGCGATCTTTTGGAGCAAGTTCTTCTTCGGGAAGATTCCGGATTTCTTCCACCGTCAGATCCCGGCTCTGAAACATTGCCACGGACTTGGGGCCCATGGCGGCATAGAAATATTCCCGGGCGTCCAGAATGGGAGAGTTGGCGATCACTCCTCGAAGCCTCTTTTCCCGTACCGCTCCGGAGAGGGCGAAATATCCTCCGAAGCTTGCCCCGTAAAGGGCGATTTTCTGCGGATTGACGTCGGAGCGGGAAAGAGCGTAATCCATTACCGTCCTCAGAGCGGGGCCGGTATCGGGAACGAAGACGGAATCCGGGTCAAACCGGCGTTTTCCCACCTGCCCCGGGCCTTCGAAGAGAAGTACGTTGTATCCCCGTTGGAGAGCGGCTTTTCCCAGGGCGAAGTACATCTCTTCCGCAGTGCCGTCGAATCCGCTCTGGATCAGTAACGTTTTGCGGGGGCCCTCTTCTTTCGGAGGTGTCAGAAAGTACCCCGGCAGAGAGCTTTCCTCGAAGGGAAGAAAGAGAGCCTCTATTTTCCAGGGAGAGAGTTTGATCCCCTCCAGAAAGGTCTCCCGGCAGCGCATTCCCCATTCGGCGGTATCCGGAGAGAGAGGATCTCCGTAATATTCCGCCGCCCGGTAGTAGGATGCGGCCCGGAGCAGGCTTTCTCCCGCGCTGATCGTATGTCCTCGCTCCAGCCGGGCCTTGCCGTCCGCCTCCAGTTTTTCTCCCAGGGCCAGAAAGGCGGCGGACCAGGAAACGGGATTGCCGCTCTCGATTTTTTTGGCTGCCAGGAGAATTTCTCCGGGAGTTCCTCCTCCCGCAGCATCGGCTCCCAAACTTCGAAGAAGCTGAAAATCCATTTCGGAATCCTGGAAATACGAAAGCAGCTCCAAACCCCGGGAGAGTCCTTCCGGGACATCCTCTTTTTCCGCTCCTGCCGCCGAAAGGGG
>DAIPKP010000080.1:0-7626 GCA_036769705.1 Synergistaceae bacterium | reverse complement strand
CTTTTGAAGGCCTGCCACCGGGCAAGCCGATTTGCCTCGGCGATGAAGGCGTTTCGGGTGTATTGGAGGGTGAGAATGCGTCCTTCCACCCATTCCCGGTGCCGTATCAGCAGGGCTGCGGCTTGCTGGGTAAAGACGTTGACGTTGTAAGGGCTGCGGATATGGTTGAGCTTATCCACCATTTCCGCCTCTCCCACCGCGAATCCCAGCCGGAGTCCCGCCATGCCCCAAGCCTTGGAAAGAGTGCGAAGAAACAACATGTTTTTTGGAAGAATCCCGGTTTTCCACAAGTCTATCATGGAGGAGGAATGGAAATCCACGTAGGCTTCATCCACTAAAAAAGGAGCCTTTGTGGAAAACCCTGCCTTGATAAGAAACTCCGGATCGAAGACGGTTCCCGTGGGATTGTTGGGGGAATCCAGAAGAACCAGGGCGGGGTCTTCCTCCCGGAGAATCCGTAAACACTCCTCTTCCCGGGGAGCAAAACCGTCTTTCCCGAGGGTAAAACCGAAGGTTCGTTCCCGAAGATGAAAAACCTTCTGTAAATGGGCATATTGAGAGAAGGATGGATGGGGATACACCACGGTATCTCCGGGTTTGGTAAAGGCTATCACGAGAAGCCATAAAATTTCGTCTCCCCCGTTACCTACCACGATATTCTCCGGAGGGATTCCGTACACCTCTCCCAGAGCCTGCCGAAGCTCTCCGTAGGTGGGGTCGGGATAGCGGTTGATATCCAGCCGGGAAACGAGCTCCCGGAGCTCCTCCCGGGATGAGGGGGGAAGAGAGAAGGGATTTTCGTTTTTATCCAGCATGGCAGGAGAAAGTTCTTTTTCCGTTACGAACATGCAAACAGCCCTCCAGTATCGCTTCATCAAGTTAGAGTGTCACTACAAACGAGCGAACGTAGGGTAGCACGATACCGAGGAGCCTGTCAAGATTCGAAAGGCTTTGAGGGGCAAGGCCATGGAGATGTACGGTCTTCGGGAACGGTGGCATGGGTTGGGCAAAAAACGTATCATGCCGGATGTGAAGGGATTTTTCTTTTTCCTGGCAAGGTATGATGTCGCACGAAAAGTTATATGGAAGGCGGGCCCGAAAGGAGCCCGCCTTCGTAAATGATCGAGTCTTTTTCTGTTTCAACCCCACCGCCGTAGCGTGGGGAGCAAGGTTTCCAGGTGTTTCCGTGCGGCTTCCTCGGGCATGATGTTATGCTCCGTCATGATTGTGGTACAGAGGTCGATCATCTCTTCCATGGTGGCGGAGGGATTGACGAAGGCTCCGTTTTTGTAGCAGTAGATGCAGTAATCCTCGGAAAGACTGCCGTCTTCCAGGGTGCCGAAGACCTTGGGTTCTTCCATGGGCATACCGCAGCTCTGGCAAAGAGGTACCTGCTTCTTCATCCTGGTCACATCCTTTCTTCAATGCAACGAAGGGTTCCAAAAACAATCGATCCACGAGCTTTCGCGCGTTTTGTCGCGTAAAAGCGGTAAAAAGATGCCTCGCATATCATGATACACCTTTTTAGAAAAAGTGTCTTATCCCGAGAAAGGGATCTTCCGGCCCCGGTTTTTTAATGAAAGAAAAGGTTTCACGAATTTTCTTTCTCCGGAAGAGAGCCTTTTGAAGCGCCGTTCTTTTTCGTGCAGAGGTCGTAGAGTATGGGCATGATGACCAGGGTGAGGATTCCGGAAACCAGAATACCTCCCACCGAGGCGATTCCTACGCCGTTGCGCAGCTCCGCTCCTATGCCGCGGCCCAGGGCGAGGGGCATCATTCCCAGAATGGCCGCCAGGGTAATCATCACGATGGGGCGAAACTGTTCGCAGGTGGCGGTAATCATGGCCTTGTGCCGGGGAATACCCTCGGCTATGTGCCGATTGAACTGATCCATGATGAGGATGGCGTTGTTCACCACGATGCCGAGCATCATTACCATTCCCATGATTTCGAAAATTCCCAGGCTTCCCTCGGTAAGAACCAGGCCCCAGACGGTGCCGATGAGAGCCAGAGGAAGGGTTATCAGAATGAGAGCGGGCTGAATCCAGGATTCCAAAATGGCTGCCAGGGTGAGGATCACCAGAATGAGGGCGATGATTCCCGCTTCTCCCAGGGCCTCCTGGGCTTCCGCCATAACTTCGTAGATTCCTCCGAATCGGTAGCTGTATCCCGGAGGATAGTTTCCTTTTTCGTCGATGGCTCCGGCGAGTTCGCTTACCGCCGTTCCCAGGGCGGTCTTGGGCCCGAGATTGCCCAGAACCTTGGTGATGCGTTGTTTATCCATCCGGGTGATCTGCACCGGCGCAAGATGTTCCTCCGCGGAACTCACTCCCCGGAGAATCAGGGGTTTTCCCGGAACGCCGGGAATCTGGAAGGTTTCCACCTGTTTTCGGCCTTCCTCTTCTTCCAGCTTTACCACGATGTCGTAGGTCCGGGCGTTTTCCTTATAGGTTCCCGCATCGAGCCCTTCCAGATTTGCCCGGAGAAGAAGCCCCAGCTCCGAGCCCGCCATGCGGAGATCCGAAAGAACCTCCCGCTTGGGGCGTATCACGATTTCCGGTTTTCCCTGGCGAACCGTGGTATCCGTATCCTCCATGCCGGGAATGCGTTCCGCAAGATCCTGGGTGTGAAGAGCCAGCTTTTCCAGGGTTTTCAGGTCGGGCCCTGCGATTTCCATCTCGATATCCGAGCCCGTTCCTCCCACGATGCCCATGATGGAAACGGTCATGATGGCATCCGGAAAAGAAGCCAAGCGGTGGCGGGTTTCCTCCACCAATTCGTGAATCGACACGTTCCGCTCCGTACGATCCGAGAAGCGCAGCGTGATCTGGGCGAGATAGACTCCCTCGGAGGATTGCCCCACCAGGCCGTCCACCTTGCCGATGGTGGTCAGCATGTGGCGCAGCTCCGGAAGATCCCGAAGCCTTTCTTCCGCAAGGGCTACCTTTTGTCGGGTTTTTTCCAGGCTGTACCAGGTGGGGAACTCCAGCTTTACGATGACTTCCCCCTTGTCCGTATCGGAGACGAGACTGCCTCCCAGATTTCCCGTCAGAAACAGGGCGTGCACGAAGAGAAGAAAGGTAATACCCACCACGAGAAGCGCCGTGCTCCGGTGTCTTTCGTTGAACTCCAGGATTTTCTTGAACTTTTCCAGGAAACCGTCGAATCCCCGGTTCCATCCCCGTTCCATACGTCCAAGCAGTCCCGGAGCGTTTTTCTCCGAGGGTTTCAGAAGAAGCGAGCAGAGAAGAGGCGTGAGGGTAAAGCTGATGAAAAGGGAGACCCCCGTCATGATAAACATGGTGAGCGCCAGAGGGCGGATGAAGAGCCCCACCACGCTTCCCATGGTGGCCAGGGGAAAGAGTACCACCATGTTGGTTCCCGCGCTGGCCAGCACGGGAAGAAAGGCCTTTGCCGCTCCTTCCCGGGCGGCGGTTTTCGGATTTCCCGAACGTTCCAGGCCTTTGATGATGGCTTCCAGCACCACGATGGAATTGGTTACCAGGATACCCACGGACATGCCGATGGCGATGAGGGTGGAGACGTTGAGGGTGAAATCCGCAAGCTCCATGAAAAAGAGGCCGATCACGATGGTAAGCGGCATGGTGATGGCGATAACCAGGAGAGAGCGGAGATTGTAGAGAAACAGGAAGAGAATGCCCCCGGTGAGAAGAATGCCCTGGAGCACGTTGATCCAGGCGCTTTCGTTGGTGGCCCGGATAAAGGTGCCGTCGTCGGTGAACCAGATGAGGTCCATGCCCCCCGGAAGAAGCTGGTTCAGGGCTTCCACCCGTTTTTGCACTTCCCGGGTTACCTCCACCGCATTGGCATCCGCCTTTTTCACCACCCGAATGGCCACGCCGGGTTTTCCGTCCAGAGCTGCCAGCTCGCGAACCTCTTCGGTGGTCATGCTCACGGTGCCCACGTCCCGGATGCGTATCCGTTCTCCTCCGTAGTTGGCGATTTCCAGATTTCCCAGGGATACCACGTCTTCAAAGTCTCCGTCGTACTTTACGGAAATTTCCATGCCCTGATCCCGAATGCGTCCGGCGGGAACAATGCCCACTCCCTGCCGGAGCTTCTGGATGACGTGCATGGTCGTAAGCCCCCGGGGAGCGAGTTTTTCCCGATCCAGCACCACGTGAACCTCCCGCTCCGCTCCTCCGATAATTTCCACCTCCGCCACTCCGGGAATGGTGGTAATCCGATCCTTCAGATCGTTATCCGCAAAGTCGAAGAGGTCCTCCAGGGGCACGTCCCCGGTAAGAGCCAGGGTGATGATGGGGGTGGCGTTTACGTCGTACTTTTGAATAATGGGATCCTCCACGTCCTCGGGGAAATCCCCCCGTACGAGATCCAGCTTTTCCCGCACGTCCGTGGCTGCCACGTCCACATCGGTTTCGAGTTCGAACTCCAGAAGGGTTTGACAGAGATTTTCCATACAGGAGGAGGAGACGTGTTTCAGGCCGTCGATGGCCACCACCGCGTCTTCGATGTGTTTGGCCACGTCGGTTTCGATATCCCCGGGGCTCGCTCCGGGATAGACCGTGACGATAGTTATATAGGGAACATCCGTTTTGGGCATGAGCTCCAGCCCGAGTTTGCGCCAGGCATTCAATCCCAGGAGAGCGAGGCCGATGACGAGACATCCCATGGCGATAGGGCGCTTTACCGAAGCGTTGGAAAGAAACATTTGCTCTACTCCTTTACGGGGCTTACGGGAGTTCCCTCTTCCACGAGAAGCTGACCCTGGGTAATCACCGGAGTGCCCTCCCGCAGCGTGAAATCTCCCGAAGTTTCCCGAATTTCTACCCATCCCCGGGTCTCCAGCCCGGGAGACACTGCAATTCCCCGAGCCTTGTTTTCCGGGGCCACAAAAATATGGGGCCCTGAAATTTTTTCCACCAGGGCTTCCCGGGGCACTCCCAGGGCGGTGCGGCTCTCCAGAAGAACTTCCAGATGTGCCATGCGCCCCGGAGTGATTTCTTCCGGAGGATGGGAAAGAATCGTTTTAATCTCGAAGGTGCGTAGATTTTCGTCCACCCTGGGGCTCTTGTAGGTTATCTTTTGAAGAGGAAGATCCAGCTTTCCCACCCGTATACGCACCGGCGTGATTCCCGGCAGAATCTCCCCGTAGAACTCCTCGGGGAGAAACGCGGAGAGCTCCAGGGTGCGGAGATCTTCGATCCGCAGTACCGGCTTGCCCACCTCCCCCATCTCTCCGGGTTCCCGAAAGCGTTCCGTCACCACGCCGCTGATGGGAGCGAGCACCAGGGAATCCTCCAGGTTCTTTGCCGCAATCTCCAACCCCAGCTTTGCCTGTATTTCCTGCTCCTTGCTCAGGGCGATGAGCACCCTGGCGTGTTTGATCAGGGCCTGGCTCTGGAGATAGCGGGATTCGTACTCCTCGAAGGCGCTGGTGGAAATGGCGTGTTGCTCCAGAAGTTTTTTCCCCCGTTTGTAATCCTGCTCCGCCTTGACGAAATCCGCCTGAAGACGTTCCAGGCTCGCCCGCTTTTCCCGTACCGCATGCTGAGCCACCAGATGTTCCTGCCGGGCGATCTCCAAAGCCTTTTCGAGAGTGAGGGGATCCGTCTGGAAAAGTTTGGTCTTGTGAGCTTCCACGGCATCTCCCTCCTCCACGAAAATATGATCCAGCACGCCTCCTATCCGGGGAGCCACGAGGGAAAAATTCCGGGCCTCCAGATTTCCCGTGAGATCTATGCGGCGCTCGAAGGAACGCACCGCCGCCGGAGTGAGCACTACCGGAACTTCCCGGGAGTTTTCCCGAGAGGAAACCTCCTCCTTTTGCCGGGAGCTGTAGAGAGCATGGCCTCCGAAAATCGCCGCTGCAAAAACGCAGAGAATCACGAGGCGCCAGCCCTTGTGTTCTCGTATGGTCATGAATGAACCTTCTTTCCTTGAAAAACTGGGTAAATCTCTAGAATGCGAGATTTGCCGGAAGAGGGAGCCCCGCCAGGAGAATCATGCTCCGAGCGGTGGTGGCCGCCACGGTGCGGAGAAAGTCCTCTCCCATATTTTCCGCTCCCCGGAGAACTGCCAGGGGTTCCCGGGCCATGAGATAAAAAAATCCCTGAGCATAGAGCATATCCGCCCATGCATAGGCCTCGCTTCGGGTTTTTGCGGGAGAAAGAACCAGGAAAAAATCCGCCAGCTCCTCGTTGTCGGGCTTCAGGATTTTTCCCACCAGGGTGGGCATGATGGGAGAGGGATGAAGGAGTTCCTGAATGATAAGCCGTTTTTTCCAATCCCTTCGGGAGAATTCGAAAAGATCCCGGAAAAACTGGAACACCACCTCCCGAATGATTTCCGCTTGCCCCGAGGGTGTTTTGAGAAGTTCCGGAGACGTTTCCAGAATTTCCGAAAGGCAGAAATTCTTTCCCTCTGCGGCGATGGTGCTGAAGGTCTCCACATAAAGCTTTTCCTTGCTTCCGAAATGATAGTGAATAGCTCCCAGATTTACTTTCGCCTTCTCCGCGATCATCCGGGTGCTCACTCCATCGAAACCCTGTTTGGCGAACAACTCTCCCGCCGCCAGAATCAGGGCGTTTTTCGTATCCAGAACATTTTCTCCCATGGGGCACCTCCAAGGTCAGTCGTTTGACTTATTTATAATACGGTGCCGGGATCTTGTCAAGGGGGCGGAATTCGATACCGGAGGAAGAGTGTTACAATAATTCCTGGGTTTTAGAAGTTTTCGCACCCTTTTGCCATGTCCTAGGGCGCAGAAAATGTGTGTAGATCTTTCTGGAAGGAGTTGTTCTTTTGCCTAGGCAAACAAAATACCTGCTCTCCTTCATCATAGGAGGGCTTTTCCTAAAAGAATCCCTGAAATTGGCGGAACTGTATGCCCGGGAAGGCTGCTGGAACCGAGTACAGACTCTGGCGGAAGAGACCAACCTGTTTCAGGTTCGTACAAAAGCCGCTCATCGACGTATCTATCGTGAAGTGCATAAGCGGGTGGTCGTTTTGAGTCGTGAAGAACGAGAGCTTCTGCTCCGGGGGAGGAACGTGGAAGTTCGGGCAATCCTCTGGCTTGGGGTCTGCCGGACCTACGATTTCATCGGGGATTTTGCCCGGGAAATTTTGCAGGAGCAGGTATTGAATCGTAGCATGTTTCTTCCTCGGGAGGAGTACCGCCGCTTTTTCGAGGCCAAAGCCGCTACCCGGGAAAAATTGGCGGGGCTAGCGGCTTCCAGCCAAACCAAAATAGAACAGGTGCTCTTTCGGATGCTTCGGGAAGCGGGGTGGATCGATACGAAAGGAACCGTCCAGCTCCTTCTGCTTACCCCCTCTCTGGTGGCACTTTTCCGTTCCGGAAATCCTCGGGAGCTTGCCTTTTTCCCTCTTTCCCCGGGAGAGATAAGGAGGTGCCTGGCATGAGCATGCACACCTCCCCACACTGGGAAAAAGAGGTTTTCGACCATCTTATAAAAATCCTTTCGAGCCCTAAATTTCTCCATCCCCAGGGGCTGGGCAAGGAGATTCCCTTTTTCATCTATCCCTTTCCTCCGGAAAAGGCTTCTCAGATGGAGGAGCTTCTTCCTCTCCTCAAAAAGAAACTCGCCGCAAAACAGATCTCGGTGCTGGAAATCAATCTCTACG
>DAIPKP010000005.1:26712-52086 GCA_036769705.1 Synergistaceae bacterium | reverse complement strand
TGAGCGGGAAGCCCCCACCTCAAAAGCTATGCTTTAGGTGGTGGGAGTATGTCACTTCTTCCGAGAAATCCTTCTCTGTTGTATTTTGGCCACAAAACTTTATAATGGGGAAATGCAGATTCTCCGAGAGAGCGTTTAACGAGACAGCGCCAAAGAAAGGGTTATGTCATGACAGAACAGGCCAAGGAAAAAGCCCATCATCCCGATCAGATTTCTCCTCTTGCGGAATATCTTGCCGCAGAGCTTCCCAAGGATCTCCTGGATTCCCTGAAGGAAGCCAAGGATCTCCTGGAGCAGCATCAGCAGATCCCTCAGGATTCCTCGGATCCCGAGGTGCGCAAGGAGTTGCGCCTGCTTAACGAAAAGCTGCGCACCTCCTACTGGACAGTGTTGCAGGGTCTTTGCAATTATCGGATGCAGAGAGTGGACGAGAATACGGATCATCCCGATTTCTCCACCACGGATGTCCTTTTGATCAATTACGGCTACCTGGCTCCTCAGCTCTCTTCGGTGCCTTCGGAGCTCTTCCTGAAAAAAAATCAGGAAAAGGCTCCTCTGAGCCGCTATCAGTTTTACCTTCTGACGGATTACCTGAAGGACCTTCATTCCTGCTATTTCAACCGCCCCGTGCCGGCTTCCTCGGTGGACTGCTCCCGGGAGGAAAAGATCCGGGTTACCGAAGATCTTGCGGAAAAGCACAAAAAACGGCGCCAGGCTCTGCAGGGCATCCTGCTTCAGAACCTGGGAGAACCTCATCACTCCGAAAAGGGAGAAAAGTTCCTCAAAAACCTGGAGGAAAAGCTCGGCCCCCGTACAGAAGTAACCCTCCGGACCCAGACCTTTCGTTACGCTCCCGACCGCAGCCAGATCGAGATGCGGGAGGCCGCCAGCCTGTACGACAAGGCCCGGGAGGATTACGGAAAATGGCTTCTTCTCCTGAAGGACGCTCTGGAAGATAAGGAGCATCTTCTCACCATTACGGACGAACTCGAATCCCTCTGCGGCAGAATCGAAGCGACCAAGGAACTCGCGGTTTCCATCCGGGAGGAACGGGCCAAGGACGAGGACAAACGCAAACGCTATGCCGCAAAGTACAAGGGCAAGGGAGCCCCGGAACTTCGCATGGAAATTCAGGAGAAAATCAAACAGATCCGCTCCTTTTCCGAGATGTCCGCCCGCCGCAGCCGCATGGTGCCCTCTCCTTTCTATCAGTCCCAACCTCACGACATGCTTTCACTGAAAGACCTGGAAAACCATCTGGGAGAGATGCCCGACCTGGATCCGGAAATTTTCCATACCGTACGCCTGCGGGCCCGGGGATATCCCCGCATATGCCTGGTTCCCGGCAAGGGAGACGGCATCTACGATTGGGAAGAGCATACCCTCCTCTTTCCTCTGGTACCCACCCGCTCCGCCGCTCAAACGGTGGCCCACGCCTTCGCCCTTATGCGCTGGGATGCGGACGAAGATAGGGAGCTCAAGGACACTTACGCAGCCCTCAAGGACAATAAGGGGAAATCCCATACGGGGCTCCAGGAGGCCTTCGTAAAGGACTATCTGATATGGATCACCAAGGAAGCCCGAGGATACCGGATCCTTCCCAAGGATAAATACAAATGGTTTCGCTGGCAGATCTCCCGGGAACACACCTTTTGAAGACCTCTCCCGGAGAAAATTTCCGGGTTCTGCTCTACAATATTCGCTACGGTACGGGTACGGGGTGGCACTACCACGTGCCCTTTCCCTTTGCGGGATGCCTGCACCCCACGGTATACCGCATGCAGAAAATTGCCTCCTTTCTGGAAAGCCAGGCTCCGGACGTGATGGGACTTCTCGAGGTGGATTTCGGTTCCTTTCGTCATAACCGCTACTGCCAGGCCCAGAGCCTGGCCCATTCCCTGGGAATGGCCTTTCACAAGACCGTAAAATACGCTCCGGACAACCCGGTGGTGCAGCTTCCTCTTTTCCGACACCAGGGCAATGCGGTGCTTTCCCGGCTGGATATGGAAAAAACCGCGGTATACCAGCTCAACCGGGGAATGAAGAGAGCCGTGATAGAGGTGGATTTCGGCAGCTTCACCTTCATCCTGGTTCATCTTTCCCTGGGAAAGAATGCCCGACACCAGCAGCTCCGGGATCTGCTCCCTCTCCTGAAAGAAGTTCGCAAACCCCTCGTTTTCGGAGGAGACTGCAATACCTTCAAAGGAGAAAGCGAACTGCGGGATTTCCTGAAGGCTTCGAACCTGCGCCCCACGGATCCCTCCAATCTTCCCACCTATTCCAGCAGAACCCCCCAGCGACAGCTCGATTTCATTTTTGCGAGCCCGGAATTTTCCGTACGCTCCTTCCAAATACCTCATACCACCCTGTCGGACCATCTTCCTCTGGTTTGCGATCTCTCGCTTTCGTAAAAAGAAAAAGGGCCCCGGGTTTTCCGATGCTTCTTCTTTCGATTTCTGGAAGCAAGGGCTTTATGCTATCATCTGAAAGACTCCTTTTCTTGGAAAAGGAGTCTTTATCGCATACACAAGGGAGGTTTTACCATGTTCAAAAACTGTGGACGCATGGCCTTTTCTTTGGGATTGACGATGGTTCTGTTGGTTTTTCTTGTAGCTCCGGGAAACGCCCAGGAAGGGAACCGACTTTTCCGGGGCACCTTTATCGGGGCTGCGGATTACGGATCTTTCCTGGTTTCCTCCTCCCCCGACGGAACTCTCCGGGGGACCCTCTTCTCCGCGAAGTACGACGGCAACACCGTGGAGGTGCAGGGAAAGATCTCCCCCGAAGGAACCTATCTTTTCGAGGATTCCCAGGGAATCTATCTTTTCGAGGGAGCCCTGGATACTGCGGGGCGCCTTATGGGGAACTGGAGCTTCAGAAACGAACGGGGAGGTTCCTTCACGGGGCTTGAAACCACCGCTTCGGGAGGAGAAACTATGGAAGCACTTTCCCCCGGCACACCGGCTCCTTTCTCCGAAGCTCTGCGGGGTACCTATACGGGAGAGGCGGACTACGGCACCTTCCGCATCGTGGTAGGGCAAAACGGAGCTATTTCGGGAATGATCGTCTCCGCCAAAGAGGATAACCCCCTTCCTCTGGAAGTGACCGGAGAGGCCCAGGGATCCTTGGGATCTTTCAAGACCCTGGAGGGGAACCGTCTTTTTTACGGAACCTTCGACGAGATCGGCCGCTTCATCGGCAAGTGGCAGTTCGGCGACGGTTCTCACGGAGGCTCCTTTACGGGGCTGGTACAACGCTGATTTTCGCGATGTAGCCTTTGCTGCAATCGAAAAGGGGTTTCCCGAAAGGTTCGAACCTTTCGGGAAACCCCTTTTCAGGAGGAAGAGAAATCTACTTTCAGAGATTTTCCAAAAACCTTGCGGAAGGTTTTAAGGTGTTCCCGAATGCCCCAAAGCTCGAGAGGGCAATCCTTAAGGGCCTCCACCAGCAGGTAAATCCCTTTTTTGTGACTCTTCAAATGTACCGAAGCCACCACCCCCGAGTGCCCCCTGTCCAGGCTTTCCGCCATGCGCAGGAACATGGAGAGCACCATTACCGCCTTTTGGGAACGCTCATCCAAGGCTCCGAAGGGTTCGTGTTTTTTCCGGGGCATTTTTTTGCGATGATAGAAGGCGAGGGCCGCCATGATGGAAATTTCCGTCTGATCGAACCCCAGGAGTTCCGCATGGCGGATAATGTAGTGGGAATGGGCCTGATGGCCGGAGAAGGAGATGAACATTCCCACATCGTGGAGAATCGCCGCATAGTAGAGGAGCTCTCTTTCCCAATCTCCCAAGGCGTGCAGCTTGATACGCCGGGCTTCGTCGAAAAGCCCCGTGGCGATGGAGGCAACCCGCAGAGCATGTTCTTCGTTGAAGCGGCAGGATCGACCAAGCTGGAAAACGCTTTTTTCCCGGATGGACATGCCCTCGAAGAGTCCGATCTTCCTGAGATGATCTACCAGAAGGCCTTCCCGAAGCCCCCGGTCGCTCGTAAGAAGCCCGGAGACCCCCGCCTCCTTCATGAGGGTGACGAGAACCATACCTCCCGCCACGATGATATCCCCCCGTTCGGGATTGAGCCCCGGTACCTTCCGCCGCTCCTCCAGGGAAAGGGATGCCAGGTAGTACACAGCTTCCCGGAGTTCCTCCAGCCCAAGGCTTCGAGAGGTTCCTCCTCCGGATCCCTCCCGCCTCCGCTGAGCTACCGCCGCAAGATTGAGAATGGTGCCGGAGCTTCCTATGGCGAGAGAAGGTTCCAGCTCCCGGATTTTCTGGATGGAACGCACCGAGGAGTTGTAGACGTAGTTTTCCATGAGCCCCAGGCGATCCCGGCTGAGGGGGCCTGTTTCCGAGGAAGGAGAGAAGAGGGAGGCCACCTGAATGGCTCCCACATGAAGGCTGTCGAGAAAGAGATACTCCTCTTCATCCCCCACCGCAAGCTCCGTGCTGCCTCCGCCGATGTCCACGAAAAGCCCCCGTTTTTTCCCGAGCTGCATTCCTTCGGAAACGCCGAGATAGATAAGCCGGGCTTCTTCCCGGCCCGATATGATACGCATGTCCAGGCCGGTTTGCTCCCGGAGGCGCTCCAGGAAAGTCTCGCCGTTCTGGGCGTTTCGGGTGCCCGCAGTAGCCACCGCGACAATCTCCCGGGCTCCGTAGGAGGCGGCGATATCCGCAAAACCCCGGGCGGCGGCGATGGTACGCTCCATGGCAGGCTCCTGGAGATACCCTCCCACCTGGGCTCCCTCTCCGAGGCGCACCATCTGACGCTGCTGCAGGAGCAAGGAATAGGAGCGGTTCGCGTTAAGCCGCACCAAAAGAAGACGGATGGAATTCGTACCGAGATCGATAAATCCCAAGACCTCTTCTCCAAAAGTTGCGGAAGAAGCGTTCATTCCTGCAGAACCCATGAAAGAGACACCTTCCGGCGGAAATGTTTTTCAAAGAGATTTTTCTTGCGCATCACCGATCGATCCTCTCCCTGGGGAGGCTGCCCCGCCAGACAGGTGATCTGAACGTCCTCTCCCTCCAGCGTGCAGGATAGATCCTCCACCAGCCCCAGATGACTGCAATCCAGGCCGTCCGCAATGCGAAGAATGCCTCCCAGGGCACAGACCATTTTTTTTTCATCCTCTCCCAGCCTGTCGTAGGAGGAGTGATCCTTTGAAGGAAGAGAACGGCGATGATACCGGGCAATAATGGCCACCAAACGTCTCTGCCGTGCCGAAAAGGGAAGGTCCGGAATTTCCATGATGAGCTTTCGGGAATTTTTATGATGCCCCCGACGCCCTTCACACCATCCGATGTCGTGCAGAAGAGCCGCATATTCCAGAAGCTCCCGCTCCTCCCTGCCGTAACCGTGAAGAGTTCGAAGCCAATCGAAAAGGGAGAGTGCCAGGGAGGCCACCTGTTCCACATGCTCCCGCAGATCCACGTACTCCTCCAGTACCTCGAGAACGGCCCGGCGCACCGCGGTGCCGTCATTTCCCGCATTTCCCGTCAATACCGTGTCGAGGCTGACCCCCTGGAGAAACATGCGGCCGAAAACGTCCGGAAGCCCCTGGTTTCGAAGCTCGTAAAGCACCTGATCCACATCGTATCCTACCCGGTGAAAGGAGATCTGAAGAACATCTTTTTGCATCTCCATCAGGCAGTAGGAAGCTCGGGGATCCCCGTCATCCGGCCTCCCCACGCTTCCGGGATTGATAAAGCGCACTCCTCCGGCGCTGCGATCGAAGGGAACGTGAGAATGCCCGCAAAGGATACAGGCCGCACCGGTAGCTTTTCCGAGTTCGAGCAGACGCTCCTCGCTGGTACTGTCATCCAGGTGCTCCCCTGGAGATTCCGGGCTGCCGTGACAAAGAAAGAAGGGCACTCCTCCGTACCGGAATCGTACGATTTCCGGTAATCCTTCCAGATAGAGCCGATCCTCCTCGGAAAGAGCTTCCCAGCAGCTTCGGAAAGCCAGGGCCTTTTCGGGGCGCTTGGTTCCGAGCCATTTCTCTCCTCTTTCGGGAAGCCGCAATACCTTGGAATCGTAGTTTCCCCGAAGGGTGAGAATATATTCCCTGCGCAGAAAGGCCAGGACTTCCGAGGGGAAAGGGCCGTATCCCACGCTATCTCCAAGGTTCCAGAAATCTTCCGCTCCCATTCGCCGGGCATGAGACCATACCGCCTGAAGGGCCGGGAAATTTCCGTGAATATCCGCAAAAAGAGCAACTTTCAAAGGAGTCTACACCTCCTCGCTTTCTTCTTTTTTCTCTTCTCTTTCCGGAAACGAGGGAGCCTCCCGGACTCCGATCTCTTCCTGAGAGGGGAGTTCTTCAAAGACCAGGTACAGTTCTTTCCAGAAAGCGTTCTCCTCCAGTTTTTTCCAGAGCTTTCCCGCCTCTTCGAAGAGGGCCTCTCTTCTTCCCGAAACATGCTCCTCCAGTAGGGTCAACCCCTTTTCAAGCTGGGGGAAACACCGGAGATGTCCGTAATATTCGAGGGTGCGTTCCCGCTCATCCTCCAGAAAGAGAGGAAGCATTTCCTTCCATACGTCGAGATCGTGAAGGTTGCCCAGCAAAGTCTGGAGCTCCTTGAGGTTTTTGATGCAGTTTTTTCCTCTTTCTTCTTCCAGAAGAGGGCGGAAAAGTTCCGCCGTATAGCGAAGGCGCTTTACGGCGATCCGCAGATCGTGATGCCCCTCGAAGAAATCCGGAGATCCAAGAACGTATTCCAGGGCGAGAAGCTCTTCCAGGCGCAGCACGAGCATACTGCGAGCACGGTCCCGAAGATTCCGGGAATCCTGTTCCTCTCCCCGGAGGCGGAGATGCACCACCAGCTGCCGCAAAGTCCGCTCCATGTGGTGAAGCAGCTGCTCCCGAGCCTCTCTCTGAAGAACCCGCTCCACCTTTTTCTGCAAAGCCCGTCGTTTTTGAGCGAGCCTCAGAAGAAGGCGCCGGATTCCCGGCACACCTTCGGGGGGGAGCACCCTTCTCTCCAGGAGATCCCGCAGAAAAAGCTGCTGTACATCAAGATCCCGGGCATCCCCCAAGGCCCGGGTAAAGCGGCGGGTACCTTTTCGCCAGCTCCGGTATTCTTCCGAAGAAACGCATTTTTCCATGAGAGGCAGAGCGCTTCGGATCCGCCGGGAGGCCACCCGCATGCGGTGCAGATTTTCCGGATCCTCGGAGCTGAAGACCCCGGGTATTTCCGAAAAAAATCCCCGAAGGCGCACGAGAAGTTCCTCGGCCCCGAAAAGACAGACGCTTCCCTCACCCGAAAGAGCGGGAAGATTCTCGGTTTTAGACATTGGAGGCACCTCCATCGTTACGGCGGTTCCACATCCCCCGATGCTCCAGCATCCAGTTCTGGGCATTTATCGGGGGCTCTCCTTCAGCGGGAGCAAGGGCGCGGTAGGAGCCCTCCGGAAGGAGTTCCCGGGCCTGGACGTTATCCTCCATGTGCACTCGCAGAACTTCCTTGAGCATGCTCCGAAGCTCTTCATCCTCGATGGGAAAGAGCACTTCCACCCGGCGGTCCATATTGCGCTCCATGAGGTCAGCGCTTCCGAGAAGAAGTTCCTCCTCTCCTCCGTTGCGAAAGTAGTAGAGCCGGGAATGCTCCAGAAAACGCCCCACGATGGAGGTAACCCGAATGGTTTCGCTTACTCCGGGAATGCCCGGAACCAGGCAGCAGATGCCCCGCACCTGAAGATCCACCCGCACTCCCGCCCGGGAAGCTTCATAGAGAGCGAGAATGCATTCCCGATCCACCAGGGAATTCATTTTGAAGGCGATGTAACCGTTGCCGGATTCCTGGTGACATCGGATCTCCCGAGAGATTCGGGAGAGCATGCCCTGCCGCAAATGCTCCGGCGCCACGAGAATCTTCTGATAGCGCACTCCGGAGCCGTAGCCGGTGATGACGTTGAAGAGGGAGGCCACGTCCTCCCCCAGCACCTGGTCTTCCGAAAGAAGCCCGATATCCGTGTAAATCCCCGCAGTGGAGGGGTTATAGTTCCCCGTGCCGAGATGGACGTAGCGCCGGATACCTCCCTGTTCACGCCGAATGACGAGGCACATTTTGGCATGCACCTTGAGCCCCACCAGGCCGTAAACCACATGCACCCCCGCACGTTCGAGAGCCCGGGCCCAGACGATGTTGTTCTCCTCGTCGAACCGCGCCTTGAGCTCCACCATCACCGCCACCTGTTTGCCGTTGTGCCGGGCCTCCATGAGGGTTTCCACGATGGGGGAGTTCTTTCCCACCCGGTAGAGGGTCATTTTGATGGCCAGCACCTTGGGATCCCGGGCGGCCCAGCGCAGAAAATCCACCACCGGAGAGAAGGAATCGTAGGGATGAAAGAGGAGAAGATCGTGGCTCCGCAGAATTTCCTGAAAAGGCACGTTCAAGCTTACCGCCTTGGGAAGATTCGGAGTGAAGGGAAGATCTTTCAGATCCGGACGGTTCACCTTTCCGTAAAGCTCCATGAGGTCCGAAAGACAAACCCGGCCGTCTACGGGATAGATCTGGTAGGGAGCGAGTTCCAGGTGCTTCCGGAGAAAATGCTGTATTTTATCGGGAATCCGCCAATCCAAAAGAATCGCCACGGGAATACCGAAAAAGCGCTGTTCCACCACTTCCGACACGGTTTCCAGAAGGTCCGGAGCTTCGTCCTCCTGAATTTCCAGATCCGCATCCCGCAGAAGCTGAAAGGGCCATGCCCCCAGAACTTCGTATCCCGGAAAGAGGGAAGGGATTCCCGCCATGACCACGTCCTCGAGCCAGACGAAACGACAAAGCCTCCGTTTCCGGAGGGCCTCCGAGGTGAAGGAAGTCTCTCCGTTTCCGAGGGGAACGAAACGGGGAAAGGTTTTGGGGACCTTGATCCGCGCATAGTGTTCTCCCCCCTCGCTGTCCCGGATCTGCACCAGGAGATTGAGACTTCCACTGGAAATATGCGGAAAGGGACGCCCCGTATCCACTCCCTGGGGAGTGAGCACCGGAAGTATCTCCCTGCGAAAATAGGTTTGCAGGGTATCCTTTTCCGCCTCCGAGAGCACATGGTACTCCTCGATGCGGATTTCCTCTTCCCCGAGGCGGGGAAAAACCTCGTCGATCCAGCATGTCCGGTGGCGCCCCAGGGACGTGGCGATATTTTCGCGAATGAGCCCCATCTGCTCCAAAGGAGAGAGGCCATCCTTGGATGGCACCGTCACGCCTCTCAAGATCTGGCGGAACACTCCCGCAAAACGGATGATGAAGAACTCCTGCAAATTGCTGGCGTAGATGGCAAGAAACTTTACCCGTTCCAGAAGAGGATGGCAGGATTTCTCCGCCTCCTCCAGAACCCGGTCGTTAAAGGCAAGCCACTGGATTTCCCGGTTAAAAAGCGGCTCCTTCCGGAAGGCAATTTTTCGAGGTTCCTCTTCCCGGTTCATTTTTCCACAATCCTTCCTCAGATACTTTTCGAACGTCCTCACAATTCCGCGATTTTCTACTGCCTATCATCCTTTTTCGGAAGCTTCTTGTTTTCCGGAACCCTCCCGAAGATTTTCGAGAAGAGTTCCCGCCAGGCTCACCGCTCTGGATGAATAGGACCCCTCCACCACCACCACGAAGGCCACGTCCCTTTCCAGTCCCCGGGTGAATCCCGCAAAGACCCCCATGGGAAGGTTGGTTCCCGGAATGTTGATGGAGCCGGTTTTACCGTAGACATCACATCCCGCAAGATTGGCCTTTTTTCCGGTTCCCTCCAGCACGACTCCCCGAAGAGCGCGCTGCACCAGAGCGAACTCTTCGGGAGCCTTGATCCGGGCTACCACTTTCCTGGATTTGCCCGAATTCCCGAAGAAGGGGCGAAGCTGTTCTCCGCCGTTACCGAAGCACCCCATGATAACCAGCATCTGCGCTGCGGTAAGCCGGGTAGTTTTTCCTCCCCATCCCAAAAAATGAAGAGCCTCCACTCCCTCGAGCTTCTCCGGAAGGTATCCGGATTTTTCCCGCTTGGGATCGAGCCCCGTGGGTTTCCCTACATTGAAGGACCGGTAGAGGGTACGTACCGTATCCTCCCCCATCCGGGATCCCAGGGCGTAGAAATAGACGTTGTCGCTCAGGGCCATGGCGTGATCGAGATCCAAAGCGCCCCGATCCACCCGCATATACGAAAGGAGACTCTTTCCGTATTCTTTCAGAAGATCTTCCCGGGAGCCGTCGATCTCCTCCTTCGCCGCCAAAACTCCGTAACGGAGGGCCCCGAAAGCCACGATGGGCTTCAGAACGCTGCTGGAAGGGTACTCGAAGGAAAGGGCTCGGGAGACATTATAGCCGTCCAGGATCTCCCCCGTATGAAGATCCATCACCAAAGCACATCCCTTGACACCCTTCATGACGGAAGCTGCATCTCCCCCGAGAGCGGGAAGGGTTCCGACGAAAAGGATATATACCACAAAAGAGCACACCGAAAACTTCCGGAGAGCTTTTCGAAACATCACGTTTACCGACACCGGGACATCACCTCATACGTTTTTTTGATTCAAGGCTTTTGCTCTCTCGAATCTCTGGATTCTACATCGAAACCCGCTTTCCCAAAAGGGAAGGACCAAAGCTGTAACTCTTCTGTAACACATCTTGGAAGGACTCGCACATCAGGCTATTCTTCCGCATCCATTCGATCTAGTAAAACTTCCAGTTCCCGCTGTACTTCCGGAATCGCTTCGAGCAGCCGGCATCCTCGATCCCAAAACCCCGGAGTACGGGCCTCGAGTTTTTTTTCGAGAAACTCCGCCTCCCGAGCCTCGGAAAAAGCCGCCACGGAACCAAAGACCCCTTTCAGAGCATGGAGAGCTCCCGCACCTTTTTCAAAATCCTTTTCCGCTTCGGCCTCCCGCACTTCCCGGGTTACCCGGCAGACATCGTCGCAAAAAGCCCGGAGCACTTCTTCCAGAATATCCCGCTCATAAAAGATGCTCTCCAGGAGCGTTTCCTCGTGAATTCGAAGATCTTCCGACATAATGGTCCCCTTTCTCCACAGAGTACCTCTTCAGTATTTCACGGAACGCCCAAAGACTCAAGGCGGTTCTGCGGAAAGAATAATTTTCCTCATTTCAGGTATTCCGGAAACCCCGAGGAATGTTACAATATATTTCGCGAAAGGAGGTTATGCCATGGCAGGTTCGATAAAAATGGAACTCCCGCCCCTATCCTCGATTCCCCTCATACGTCGAAGAGAGGCGGAAGCCCTTTTTTTCCGGGCTCTCATCGACCCTCTTTGTGACACCTTCGAAAAAGAACGGCTGCGGGAGGTACTTTCCCGAGCCATAACCGAGGAGGCCCGCAAAGAGGGAAGGGCTCTCCGGGAACACGCTCCTTCGGGAGGCTGCGAGATTTTTCAAACCATCGTAGCAGGATGGAACCGGGGGGACACTTTGGAGTACAATGTTCTCGAGAGATCCCCGGAACGGTTTGCCTTCCGGGTTTCCCGATGCGCCTTTGCGGAAATGTACCAGCGCCTGGGACTCGCGGAATGGGGTTTCATTCTTTCCTGCCAGAGGGATTTCGCCTTTCTCGAGGGATTCAACCCCGAAGCGCGGCTTTTCCGCCCCCATACTCTTATGGAAGGGCATGGCTTTTGTGATTTCGATTACCGTTTTCCCCCCATCGGGAAAGAGGAGGATGCAAAAAAATGAATCTCAGCGAATACGTACAGTCCCTGGAACCCCGCATTATCGAATCCATTCAGGAATCCATCCGGATTCCCAGCGTGGAAGGAACGCCGAAACCGGGGATGCCCTTCGGCGAAGGCGTTGGAAAAGCCTTGGAGCATGCCTTGAAAACTGCGGAATCCATGGGCTTCCGCACGGCGAACCTGGACGGCATGATAGGATATGCGGAGTACGGCGAGGGAGACGAAATGATCGCCGTATTGGGACATCTCGACGTGGTTCCCGAGGGAGAGGGATGGAGCCACCCTCCCTACGGAGCGGAAATCCATGACGGTATTCTGTACGGCCGGGGAATTCTGGACAACAAGGGCCCCATCATAGGAGCTCTCTGGGGACTCAAGGCCATCAAGGATCTCGGGCTCTCCCTGCGGCGACGGGTTCGCATTATCTTCGGCACCAACGAAGAGAGCGGCATGAAGGGCGCCGCCTACTACGCCCAACACGAAGAACATCCGATTATGGGCTTTACTCCCGATGCGGACTACCCCATTATCAACGTAGAAAAGGGAGGCCTCGGTATCCGGGCTACCGTACCTTTTCCCAAGAACTCACGCCTGGAAATCCAGGAGCTTCAAGGAGGCACCGTGCTCAATGCGGTCCCCGAAGAAGCCCATATCCGTCTCACGCTCCCCAAGGAATTTCTGGATCTCGATGCTACGCTGGCAACTCTGGGAACCGAACGCGCCTGGCGCCTCCGGGCGGAGCAGCGGGAAAACCTTCTGCATGTGACGGTCAAGGGAAAATCGGCTCACGCAAGCACTCCGGAGCTCGGAGAGAATGCGGCGACCCGCCTTCTCTCCCTCCTGGGAAATGTGACGTATGAAGATCCCCTCTTCTCTCTTTTCCGGAACCTTGGCAACCTCCTGGAGGGAGATACCCGGGGAGAGAGAGTGGGCATTTATACGCAGGACGACATCTCGGGAGATCTCTCCTGCAATTTGGGACTTCTCTCCTATAACGATTCAAAGATCACGCTCACCTTCGATATCCGGCACCCCGTGAAGGCGGATCCCGAAGCTATCGTGCAATCCATGGAGAAAGCCCTGGCCCCCCTGGGATTCTCCACGGAAATCATCAAAAAGGCTCCTCCGGTGCACGTGGCAAAGGACTCCGAACTCATACGAACCCTTCAGCGAGTCTATGAAAGGGAAACGGGGCAAAAAGCCACTCTTCTCGCCATCGGTGGAGGCACCTACGCCAAATCCATGCGCAATATCGTGGCCTTCGGACCGATTTTTCCCGGAGATCCTCATGTAATCCATCAGGCGGACGAACGGAGCTCCGTTTCCCGGCTTATGGAGAGCATACGGATCACCGCCGCAGCCATGCATGAGCTCGCAGGGTAGACTCGAATACGGAGGGGCGAAGCGCTCCCGAAGCAAGAGGCTTCGGCGATGGGTACAGGGGGGTAATTTCAAGGCCACCGGAGGAGTGTACATGGAAGTAAGAAATCTCAAACTACGCAAAGAGTCTCTCGACAGGGCAGAACGACGCTGCGAAAAATGCGGCACCTTCAAGGGATTACGTGTATACTACAAAGTATCCCCTCCCCGGGGAGGAGAGGACACCCTGGAAAATGCGGCGGTTCTTTGCCCCCACTGCTACCGGGAATTCCTTTTTCTGTCGGAGAGCGCCATCCCCTACGATATGTGGTGCAGTCTTCCTCCGGCTCCCGTAGTGGCCCAGATCCTCCTGGAAAGCCCGGAAGAAGCTTCCGTGAAAGAGCTGCGGGAACTTCTGGAGGATCTTGCCCGGGTAGCGCGAAATACTCCCGGGTTCTGGTGGGGCAAACATCATCATGAAAACCGGCTCTTCTAAACGAGGAGCTTCCGGAAACCTTTTCCCCTTTTCCGAAAAAACATCTTTTCGGAAAAGGGGTTTTTCATGAGCATGCACTTCCCTAAGAAATAACCGAAAGGAAGGTGTTGCAATCTCCTTGCAGTTTTATCCGGCAAAGCCACGTTTCGAGAGAAAATACGGCAATTCCGGCTTCGGCGAAATTCGTTTTTCATACTTATTCGGAGGTGTTCCCTTTGAGCGAACAAAAACGTCTCGTATACGGGGTGGACGCGGTTCCCCCCTTCCCCATTCTTCTTCTTGCGGGAGCTCAGCATGTGCTGACCCTTTTCGGAGCCACCACTCTGGTTCCCCTGGTTCTGGGCCCCGCCATGGGCATGAATACCGCCCAGATGGGCTTTTTTATCTCCTGTGTCTACCTGTCCATGGGAATCGCCACTCTCATCCAAACCCATCCCAAACTGGGATCGGGGCTTCCCATCGTCCAGGGATCCAGCTTCAGCTTCATTCCTCCCATCATAACCATCATCGGCATTTACGAGGCCCTGGGCCCCAACGTGATCATGCAGTACGTGGGGGGATCCCTGGCGGTAGGAGGCGCGGTTCTCGCCTTCGTGGGATACAGCAAGCTGGTGGGAAAAATCCGGAAATTCATCACTCCCGTAGTGATCGGCCCCACCATCATGGCCATCGGTTTCTCCCTTTACGACACCGCGGTAAGTTTCAACGCCGCCAAATACTGGCCCATCTCTCTTCTCGTGGTGGTGGGAATCTTCTTTTTCGGGCTCATCAGCAAAAACAAGTACTGCCGCATTTTTTCCATTCTCGCGTCGGTACTTATCGCCTATTTTCTCTGCCTGGGGGGCTCCCTTACGGGCTTCTTCGCGGAAGGGCACCCCTGTTTCATCTCCATGGAAGCGGTGCATGAAGCTCCCTGGTTCCGCTTCACCGGCCTCGCACCCTGGGGAATCCCCAAGATCAGCGTGATTTCCCTGGGAGCCATTGCGGCGGGATTCTTCGCGGTCATGATCGAATCCATAGGGGACTATCATTCCTGTTCCTACGCTGCAGGGTTGCCGGACCCCTCGGAAGACACCATAAGCCGGGGCATCGGAGCGGAGGGGCTGAACTGCGCCATCGCGGGAATGCTGGGAGCACCCGCGACTACCTCCTACACGGAAAACATCGGCCTGATCACCCTTACCGGCGTGGCCTCCCGGTGGGTGGTCCGCACCGGGGCGATTCTTCTCATCGTGCTGAGCATGGTAGGCAAACTGGGATCCCTTATCGCCACGGTACCCAGCCCGGTTATCGGAGGAGCCTATATCGCTCTTTTCGGCACCATAGGAGCCCTGGGCATCCAGGTACTCATGCGGGCAGATATGAAAAGCCAGAGAAACGTGCTCATCGTGGGTTTCGCCTTTCTCATGGCCCTGGGTCTTCCGGGCTGGGTAAGCGACAACAAGGAGGCCTTCTTTGCCCTCTCCATTCCCGGGCAGATCCTCTGGGCTCTTCTGAAAACCCCCATGGCGGTGGCGGGAATCTGTGCAGCCTTCTGGGACAGCATCATTCCCGGCACTCCCGAGGAGCGGGGGATCGCCCCAGATCACTCCTGAAACGCGGCTTCCGGAAACATCGAGAAAGCCCCCTTCTTGAAGAAGGGGGCTTTCTTTTTTATTTTTTTCTGCGGCTTAACTACGGCAGTCCTGGGCGTCCCGTAAAAGCCGATCCTCCAAAATTTTCGGCACTCCGTCCATGACGAAGAGCTTCATGGAAAAATCGCCGAACCGGAAAAGCACCGCAAAAAGATCCTTTTCCATGCCTTCCAGTACCGAGGCGGGAACCCCCAGAGGAGGATGCATGGTGAAGTTTTTGCCGAAATCGGACATGTTTACCGCAAAGAGGCCGTTTACGAGATTGAGGAACTCCTCGGTGGCAGCCTTGCCCAAAGCATCCAGAGCGGTAATATCCTCTCCGGAAAAAGCCCGCCCCAAAGCCGCCAGAGAAAGGACATCCCCCGAAATGGCGGTAAGCATGGAAGACTTGTCCCGCTGGGTAACGAGCTGAAGCGCGAGGTACTCCGAAGCGAGATCGTCCTCTTCGGGGAAAGCGGGACAGAGCACCACGAAACGATCCACGAAACGAACCATGCTCCTCGCAAAGAGGGAGACATAATCCATGAGAAGATCGTGCTCCAGAATACGCTTACCCTGAAGGCAGAAACGTACCGTTACATCTATGTCATCTTCCGTAAGGGCATCGAAAACGTCTCCCCGGAGACCGTACTCTCTTTTATATTCCTCCACGGCATTGTTAAAATCCTTCATGGAAAGCACTTTGCGATCCATGAGGGCCTGGGCAAGCACCGCATGAGGACGCCTCTGCATGGAAAGAAGGGCTTCGAGCTGCTCTACGGAAAGATACCCCATTTCCGTAGCGATATCTCCGAAGCGGCGATCTTCGTGAACCTGCATAGAGTGCACCGTCTCCACCTGATCCGAAGTCATATACCCCTCGTTGATGGCCAGGGTTCCCAGCTTCGGTCGGGCATTTTCCACAGATCCATAAGCGAGGCGAAGCTGCTCGGCAGTAATGTAACCTTTCTGCAGCAGGAATTCCCCGAACAACCCCATAAACATCAGTGGGCCTCCCCTTCCGCATCATCGAGGATACCCATAACCAGAGGAACGATTCTTTCCCTGCGGATGGGCTTCTGAACGAAATCGTAAGCCCCCGCAAGAATCGCCTCCTTGATGTTTTCCTCGGTTCCTGCGGAAGAAGCCACGATAATCTTCGTACGGCGATCTCCCGCAATCTCGATAATTTCCTTGAGTGCTTCCAGGCCAGATTTTGCGGGCATCACAATATCCAGGATAACGATCTTAGGCCAATGCTGCCGAAAGACCTCCACCGCATTCACTCCATTATCTGCCTCCACTACCTGGAGACCACAGGTTTTTTCGAGAATATCCCGTAACTGTTTTCGAATAAGAAGAGAATCGTCACAAATCAACACATCCGGGCGATCCGCCATAAATAAGTTCCCCCTCTCGGCACCGCGTTTTTCGCAAGAGGTTTCTCTCTGCGATAAATATTATGCCACATAACAACCCGTAAGAGGAAATCTTTTTTTCTTTCCTCCCATTTCCACATCATATTATACCAAGAAGGAGAGAGGGAAGATAAAAAATTCCGCAGATCCGGAGCAATTTTTTACAGGCCCTTTTCAAGGAAAGAAAATCCTCTTATCCGGGATCCCGGGATGTTGAAAGATGGATCTTCTTGGAGTATGGTGTTCCCATTCTCTTTTAAAGATCGACCCTTTCCATATGCAAAGAATGCCCCGAAAAAAAATCCGCCGGAGGTGGAGATATGACTGTAATGATACGAGAGCCTCAAATTCTTTTTCGGAAAACCGAAGAAGAACGCCGACGCAATAAAGCCATCGGGTTTGTGCCTACCATGGGCTTCCTCCATGAAGGGCATCTTTCCCTGGTTCGCAAAAGCCGACAGGAAAACGACTTCACCGTGGTGTCCATTTTCGTGAACCCCGCCCAGTTCGGTCCTTCCGAAGATTTTCAAAGCTATCCCCGGAATATGGAGCGGGATTTCGAGCTTCTGGAAAAGGAGAACGCAGACATTCTTTTCGCTCCGGCTCCCGAAAGCATGTATCTTCAGGATCATTCGGTTTTCGTGGAAGAATCTCTACTCAGCTCCTATCTTTGCGGAGCTTCCAGGCCGGGACATTTCCGGGGAGTCTGTACGGTGGTGCTGAAGCTCTTCAACCTGGTCCAGCCTCACCGAGCCTATTTCGGCGAGAAGGATTATCAACAACTCCAGATTATTCGCCGGATGGTACGGGATCTGAATTTGCCCGTGGAAATCCGCCCCTGCCCCATCGTACGAGAGCCCGACGGCCTCGCCAAAAGCAGCCGAAACGCCTATCTTTCCGAGACGGAGCGGCAGGAAGCCCTGCTTCTGAGCACTTCTCTGGAATTTGCCCGGAAGGCTCTGCAAGAGGGCGAAACCTCTGCTTCCATTCTTCGGGAAAAAATCCTGACCCTTTTCGAAAACCATCCCCTGGCCAAGCCGGAATACGTGGAGATCCGACATCCGGAAACCCTGGAACCTCTCGAAACCGTAACGGACAAAGCCCTGCTCGCCCTGGCGGTGCGGGTGGGAAAAACCCGGCTCATCGACAACCATGTCCTGGAGGTTTCCCGATAATGCAAATTCAGATGTTGCGGGCGAAACTTCACGGGGCCGTGGTAACCCAGGCAAATCTGGAATACGACGGAAGCATCTCCATCGACGGAGAGCTCATGGACCGGGCGGGATTTCTTTCAGGAGAGAAGGTTCTCGTGGCCAATATGGCTTCGGGGAGCCGTTTCGAAACCTACGTTATCGAAGCACCATCCAAAAGCGGCACCATAGGGCTTAACGGGGCCGCCGCAAGGCTGGGAACTCCGGGAGATCGGGTTATCATCATGGCCTGGGCAATTCTGCCTTTCGAAGAAGCCGAACATTTTCGGCCCCGGGTAGTGAAAGTGGATTCCGGGAACCACCCTCTCCGGATTTCTGAAATGTGAAGGAAAGGTAAAAAAATGAAAAAAATATCCCTGCAGGACCTTCGGAAGATGAAATCCGAGAAAAAACCTATATCCATGCTGACGGCCTATAATTTCTGGCAAGCCCGGCTGGCGGAAGAAGCCGGAGTGGAGATGATTCTCGTGGGAGATTCCCTGGGAATGGTGGAACAAGGATTTCCGGGAACGCTGCCGGTAACCATGGAGATGATGCTCCTCGCCTGCCAGGGCGTAACCCGAGGAGCCTCACGCCCCTTTATCGTGGGAGACATGCCCTTTCTTTCCTACGAGGTGAGCGAGGCCGACGCCATACGCAATGCGGGGAGACTGATCAAAGAAGCCGGGGTGGACGGCATCAAACTGGAGGGAGGAAAGAGGCAGGCATCCACGGTGCGGGCTCTTACCCGGGCGGGCATGGCGGTAATCGGCCATATCGGCCTTACCCCTCAATCTGCCACCCTCCTGGGAGGATTTCGGGTTCAGGGAAAGGATGCGGAAAAAGCCGGGGAGCTCCTGGAGGATGCCCGGGCCCTGGAGGAAGCGGGAGCCCAACTGCTGATCCTGGAATGCATTCCCGCTCCCCTGGCGGAACGGATTACAGCAACCCTTTCGATTCCCACCATCGGCATCGGCGCCGGAGCCGGGTGCGACGGGCAGGTGCTGGTTTTTCACGATGTGCTGGGACTTTACGGAGATTTCCAGCCCCGCTTCGCGAAACGCTACGTGGAAGGAGGAGCCCTTTTGAGAGAGGCTCTGAAAAACCACGTTACCGAAGTCCATAAAAGGACCTTCCCCACGGAAGCCCATTCCTTCGGCATGGATGAGGCGGTTTTGAAGGAGGTCGGGAAATCGTGAAAATTACCCTGGTAGGCTGCGGTGCCCTGGGAAGTCTTTTCGCCGCAGGATTTTTGAATGAGGGAGAGGACCTTCAAGTTTTACAGCGCCCCGGAACCCGGTTCAACCAACTTTCTCATCAAGGACTCCGATTCCGGGATTCTTCGGGCACTACCCACACCTTTCGCCCCCCGCTTGCCTCCTCCCCTGAAGAACTGACTCCCGCCCCGGTGGTAATCGTGACGACAAAAGCCTATGCCACGTCCTCCATCGCTCCTCTGGTGCCGGAGCTTCTGGAAAAGGACGGCTGGATGTTGACGCTGCAGAACGGCCTGGGGAATGCGGAAATTTTCGCCGAACACTATCGGGCGGATAGAATCGCCCTGGGGCCGTGCACCTACGGAGCCTGGCTCGACGAGGAAGGAATCGTGCACGCCGGAGGAGAGGGGGAACTCCTGCTGGGGCCGTTCCAAAGAGGAGAAAATCTTCTTTTTCTGCAAAACCTCTTCGAAAAGGCGGGATTTCACGCCCGGCTCCGGGAAGATCCTCGTCCTCCTCTCTGGGAAAAACTGATGCTCAACGCCTCCATCAACCCCGTTTCCGCCCTGGCACGGCGTTCCAATGAACATCTTCTGATCTCGGAGGATTTGCAACACCTCATGAAAAACCTCGTGAAGGAAACCGCGGAGGTGGCTCGAAGCGAGGGGGTTCCCCTGGACTACGACAAATGCTGGGAAAAATGCCTCGAGGTCTGCAAAAAAACCAAAGCCAACAAGTGTTCCATGCTCCAGGACGTGGAGGCGGGCCGTCGCACCGAAATCGACGCCATCAGCGGTCAGGTGGTTCTGAGGGCCCGTAAAGCGGGGATACCCGTTCCTTTTACGGAAAGCCTCTGGAGATTGCTTCGAGGAGCAGACTCTCTTCTGGAGAAGGAGACCTCCTCCTCCGAAAAACCCCCTCGCTCTGCCTTCTGATTATTCACGAAGGGGAAACCGTATCTACAAGGATTTCGATATAACTTTTTTATTGAGCCCCTCCCGAGACGGAAAAAATCTTCAAAAAACTCTTTTTTCATGCTGAAAATAACTTCCGGGGGAGAAGTTTTGTTAAAAAAACGGATTTGTCGGTTTCGTCTATACATTTCTAGCATTGTGCCGTATAATGCTTGAAAGCAAAGGATATTTTACAGGCAGATACAAAACGGAAGTTAACGAGAAAAGGCGGAACACCGGGTGGTTTTTGCGTTTTACCGATCACCTTGTGAAATATCCGCCTAATTGGTGCGGTTATCAAAAGTTTCAAAAGTCTTTTTACCGCACGCAAACTCATTCCGGCGGTGTTTCCGTGGCGCATGCCATAGCGTGCCGGATTATTTATAAGGAGGTAGGCAACATGGCCAGACCCAATGTAGTTATCGATGGGAACGAAGCTGCGGCGTATATCGCTCATATGACAAATGAGGTTATCGCTATCTATCCCATCACCCCCTCTTCCCCCATGGGCGAGTGGTCCGATCAGTGGTCTTCCGAGAATCGGACCAATATCTGGGGAACCATACCCCAGGTAACGGAGATGCAGAGCGAAGGCGGCGCCTCCGGCGCCGTGCACGGAGCTCTTCAGGGCGGAGCTCTCACCACCACCTTCACTGCATCCCAGGGACTTCTCCTGATGATTCCCAACATGTTCAAGATCGCAGGAGAACTTACTTCCACGGTATTCCACGTTACCGCCCGCTCCGTGGCAACCCATGCCCTCTCCATCTTCGGCGATCACAGCGACGTGATGGCCGCCCGGAGTACGGGTTTCGGTTTCCTGGCATCCAACAGCGTGCAGGAAGTTATGGATCTTGCGCTTATCGCCCAGGCAGCTACCCTGGAATCCCGAGTCCCCTTCGTGCATTTCTTCGACGGCTTCCGCACCTCCCATGAGGTTCACAAGGTAGAACAGCTTTCCCGGGAAGATGTCCGCGCCATGATCGACGACGACAAGGTCGCGGAGGTTCGCGCCCGGGCACTGAACCCCGAGAAACCTTTCATCCGCGGTACCGCCCAGAATCCGGACCATTTCTTCCAGGCCCGGGAAGCCTGTAACTCCTTCTACGACGCCTGCCCGGAGATCGTGGAAAAGGCGATGGAAAAGTTCACCAAGGTAGTGGGCCGGGAATACCATCTCTTCGACTACGTGGGAGCTCCCGATGCAGAGAAGGTTGTCGTTCTCATGGGTTCCGGAGCCGATACGGCCCACGAAGCGGTGGAATACCTGGTGGGCAAGGGCGAAAAGGTGGGTCTCATCAAGGTACGCCTCTATCGCCCCTTCTCGGCGAAACACCTCCTCCAGGCCCTTCCGGAATCCGTGAAGGCCGTGGCGGTGCTGGATCGCACCAAGGAACCCGGTTCCGAAGGAGAACCCCTTTTCCTCGACGTAGCCAACGTCATGCGGGAAAACCGCTGCAGCGTCAAGGTTATCGGCGGCCGGTACGGACTCTCCTCCAAGGAGTTCACCCCCGCCATGGTGAAGGCAGTCTTCGACGAACTCGATAAGGAAAACCCCAAAAAGCACTTCACCGTAGGGATCAACGACGATGTCACCCACACGAGCCTGGACTACGATCCCAACTTCTCCACTGCGGATCCCAAGTCCACCCGGTGCCTCTTCTTCGGCCTCGGCTCCGACGGCACCGTGGGAGCCAACAAGAACTCCATCAAGATCATTGGAGGCAATACGGACAATCACGCCCAGGGCTACTTCGTGTACGACTCCAAGAAGTCCGGAGGCGTTACGGTTTCCCATCTTCGCTTCGGCCCCAACAAGATCCGCTCTCCCTATCTCATCAACTCCGCCAACTTCATCGCCTGCCACCAGTTCTCCTTTATGGAGAAACTGGACGTGCTCAAGGATGCTGCGGAAGGCGCCACCTTCCTGCTGAACAGCATCTACGGCCCCGAGGAAGTCTGGGATCATCTTCCCAAGCGGACCCAGCAGCGGATTATCGACAAGAAGATCAAGTTCTACGTCATCGACGGCTATAAGGTGGCAGGCAAAACCGGTATGGGTGTCCGCATCAACGGCATCATGCAGACCTGTTTCTTCGCCTTGAGCGGCATTCTCCCCCGGGAAGAAGCCATCGCGGCCATCAAGAAGGCCATCCAGAAGACCTACGGCAAGAAGGGCGAAGCGGTGGTACAGAAAAACTACGCCGCCGTGGATGCTACCCTTGAGGATCTTCACGAGGTAACGGTGCCCGGCAAGGTTACCAGCAGCTTCGACATTCTCGCTCCGGTACCCGAGGAAGCTCCCGAAGAGGTCAAGAAGATCGCAGGCCCCATCATCGCCCTGGAGGGAGATTCCATTCCCGTGAGCGCCTTCGCCCCCGACGGCACCTTCCCCTCCGCCACCACCCAGTGGGAGAAGCGGAACGTGACCCTGGAAGTTCCCTCCTGGGATCCCGATGTCTGCATCCAGTGCGGCAAGTGCTCCCTGGTATGCCCCCACGGAGTCATCCGGGCCAAGGTCTACGACGAAGGGCTCCTCAAGGATGCTCCGGAAACCTTCAAGTCCACCGACGCCAAGTGGAAACAGTTCGAAGGCAAGAAGTACACCCTTCAGGTAGCGGTGGAAGACTGCACCGGCTGCGGCCTTTGCGTGGTGAACTGCCCCGCCAGGAACAAGGCGGAAGAAGGCAAGAAAGCCATCAACATGGTTCCCCAGCCTCCCATCCGGGACGAGGAGAAGAAAAACTGGGACTTCTTCCTCAACATTCCCGATATTGCCCGGGGCGAGCTGAACCTGAACATGGTGAAGGACGTCCAGCTTCTGCGGCCTCTCTTCGAGTTCTCCGGCGCCTGCGCGGGCTGCGGTGAAACTCCTTACGTGAAGCTCCTCAGCACCCTCTTCGGCGATCGGGCTCTCATCGCCAACGCTACGGGTTGCTCCTCCATCTACGGCGGCAACCTCCCCACCACCCCCTGGGCAAAGAACGCCGAGGGCCGCGGCCCCGCATGGTCCAACTCCCTCTTCGAGGATAACGCGGAGTTCGGCATGGGCATGCGCCTGGCGGTGGATAAAAACGAGGAGTTCGCCCGGGAACTGGTGGTACGCCTTAAAGACGTTATCGGGGAACAGCTCGTAAAGGCCCTTCTCGAAACCGACCAGAGCGCTGACGAGGGCATCGCCACCCAGCGCAAGAACGTGGAAGAGCTTCGGAAGGTTCTCGCCAACTCCAAGGAAGCGGATGCCAAAATGCTCCTCGGCGTGGCGGACTATCTTATCAAGAAGAGCGTCTGGATTCTCGGAGGCGACGGCTGGGCATACGATATCGGGTACGGCGGGCTGGATCACGTGGTAGCCTCCAACCGGAACGTCAATATCCTGGTTCTCGACACCGAGGTGTATTCCAACACGGGAGGCCAGATGTCCAAGGCCACTCCCATGGGAGCGGTAGCCAAATTTGCCGCAGGCGGCAAACCCGCAGGCAAGAAGGATCTTGCCCGGATGTGCATGACCTATGGATCCTGCTACGTGGCCCGGGTTGCCATGGGAGCCAACGATGCCCAGACCATCAAAGCTTTCCGGGAAGCCGAAGCCTATGACGGCCCCTCCATCATCATCGCCTACGCCCACTGCATCGCCCACGGATTCGCTCTCGCCACGGGGCTGGAACACCAGAAACAGGCAGTACAGGCAGGCCACTGGATTCTCATGCGGTACAACCCCATGCTCGCTATGGAGGGCAAAAATCCTCTCACCCTGGACAGCAAGGAACCCACGCTGCCTCTTGAAGAGTACGTCTACGGTGAGAACCGGTACAGCATGCTGAAACGGGCACACCCCGACGATTCCAAGGCCCTCATCGATATGGCCCAGAAAGAGATCACGAAGAACTGGAAGATGTACAAGTATCTTGCGGATATGCCCTGGGAATAGATTCTCCCCGGCACATTCAATACCGTGTAAAGACAAGAACTCCGGAGAGCTAAGCTCTCCGGAGTTCTTGTCTACTCCATAAACTCCCTTGCTCTTCTAGCGGAGGAAACAGAGACGATTCCGACCTTCCCGCTTGGCCTGATAAAGCGCCTTGTCCACCCGGCGCATCAGATCCTCCAAGGATTCTCCCGCGCTGTAAGAGACCATGCCAAGGCTGAGAGTTACCGCCCCCGCCGGAAGAGGAGGAATTTCCGTCTCTTCGAGAACCTTCTGAAACGCTTGAATTCGGAGAATCGCTTCGTCAGGAGACATTTCAAGAAGAAGGGTGAATTCATCTCCTCCCCATCGGCCGAAAAAGGCGCTTTCCTCGGGAAAGAGCGTTTCCCCCAGGGCTCCGAGCTTTACAAGAACCCGGTCTCCCTGAGGATGTCCGTAGGAATCGTTGATTTTTTTAAAATCGTCCACGTCGAAAAGAACGAACACCAAAGAAGAATCATGCCTCCTGGCATACTCCATACGGGTTTCCAAAATCTCCTCGAAACGCTGCCGGTTGAGAACTCCCGTAAGATGATCTCGGGTAGCCGCAAGATAGTATTTTTTCTCGATCTCCTTACGATGCGAGATATTCCGCACCACCACGAGGCAGAGAGGGATCTCTCCGAGCTTCACTCGCTGCAGGGAGGTCTCTCCGGGAAAAGAACCTTTTCCCCGGGTTCTCCAGGAAGTTTCCAGCAGGGAATTCGTGCTTTCCGAATCAAGAAGAAGCTCCAAAAGAGAGCCTTTTTCGAGAAGATCCCCCAAAGACATGCGCAGAAGCTCTTCCTGGGAATAGCCGAACTCCTGCAGGGCTGCACGGTTGGCCTCCACGATGGCCTCATCCTCGAGACGCACGAAAAGAATGATATCCCGGGTAGCTTCTCCCAAAAGGAAATAGCGCTCCAGAAGGGGACGCAAGCTGGGATAGGAATCTCCCGTTTCCTGCCCCAGAGCGGGAAGGGAAAAATGGTTGTGCTCCACCAACCACTCTCCACGAACTTTTCTCAAAATAAAAGTCCGACGTCCGTGAAGCTCCATCTGGCTTCCCGGAAAATCCCAGCAATAATCCGCCAGCACCAGGGCCCAACCGAAATTGCCCTCTCCCCGGATATGAAAAGACCGGTTGCACACCCTACATGCGGTACGCTGATCCATATCCTTCATAAGAGCGTTTCCATAATCCTCCAGAGTAAAGCTGATCTCTTCTTTTCCCGTACCCAAGCTAACGTAATCAGAGGTTCCCATCCTGACGAGGTTTTCCACATCCCCCTTTTCGTACTGGACAAACCAGTGGTCCAGAAATTCTCGAATCTCCTCGGCTACCCGGTTTCTGGGATCGCCTTTTTGCTCGTGGACGCACATGTTCATCACCTCGGGATTTCTTCAGAATCGAAAAATCTTTTTCCTGCCCCAATTACATAAGAAAAGGCTCCGGGACGTACCGCTTTTTATCTCCCCTCTTTCGCAAAGGCTTCGCAAGCCTTC
>DAIPKP010000005.1:0-26612 GCA_036769705.1 Synergistaceae bacterium | reverse complement strand
TCCGGGACGTACCGCTTTTTATCTCCCCTCTTTCGCAAAGGCTTCGCAAGCCTTCACGAAACGGCGAAAGAGAAGACACATTTTTTCATCCTCCGGCACCATGCCCTCGGGATGCCACTGCACTCCCAGCACGAAAGGGCGATCCTTCATTTCCAGAGCTTCGATAACTCCGTCCGGAGATCGGGCCGCCACGGAAAGCCCCTTGCCAGGCTCCCGCACCGCCTGATGATGAAAGCTGTTCACCTCTATCCGCTCTCCCCAAAGATGTTCGAGGAGAGACCCCTTTTCGAGAATCACCGAGTGCGAAGCATAGCAAATGGGAGCGCTCTGGGTATGCTGCAGCGTAACCTCGGGACAGGACGAAAGATCCTGCAGGAGAGTGCCTTCCAAAGCCACGTTGAGCACCTGGAGCCCCTTGCATATTCCCAGGAGGGGCATTTTCTTCTCGAGAGCCTTCCGGGCAAGGGCAATCTGAAACCGATCGAGAAAGGGGAAGGTCGCTCCCAAATTCCGTTCCGGCTCCGCTCCCCAGAGAAGAGGATGCACATCTCCTCCTCCGGGAAGAACCAGGCCCTGCACTTTTTGCAGCTGTTCCTCCAGGGCTTCGAGATTTCGAAGCTGGGGGAGCACCAGAGGAGTTCCTCCGGCATCCTCCACCGCCCGAACGTAGGCATAGGGTATATCACAACGGACCTGTCCCTTGGAGGTATGAGTTTCGTTACCTGCAATGCCGATAACACTTCGATCTACCACGATATATTCCTCCGCTCACTGAATATCATACCAGATAAAGGCTCCATTCCCGCAATTTCTCACGGTCTCTCGCAGCCACATTCATGGAAATTCAAGATCATTCCCCGGAGAGTTTTCGTAAAAACACGCCTCCAGGATACCGCAATAATTCCTACAAAACAGGCATAAGCCACCTCGAAAGAAAAACTTCCCCGGAAGAAACAGGATGCTGCTTCGAATGCAGTTTCTTCCGAGGAACGCCTTCCGTGTGGCGGCTTATGCAAAACTTCAGTATTATACTCCGTTTTTCTTAATATACTCCGGATTCCAGAAGAGAAAAAATTTCTTTCGAGGCATCCACCCGGGCCCGGGCTCCCAGGGGGAGGGTAGCCTTTTTGACTCCGTGACCGAAACATCCCCCCAGAAGAACAGGCTTCTCCAGATTGGCCAGGTGGCTTTGCCAGACTTCTTCCAGGGTAAGGCTTTTCTCGGGGTCCTTGGCTTCCGCCTTTTCGATCTGCCCCACCACGATGGCTGCGGCATCCCGAAGCTTTCCCGCCATCCGGAGAGAGCAGAGCATGCGGTCGATCCGATAGGGCTCTTCGTTGACGTCCTCAAAAACCAGAATTTTCCCCCGGGTATCGATCTCCCAGGGAGTTCCGAGAAGGGCGCAGATCAAAGCGAGGCATCCTCCCACGATCTCCCCTTCCGCCACCCCCGGCACGAGCCCCCGCATAGGAGGAGCTCCCTCATAGGGAAGAATCTCTCCCAGGGGCTCCGTATCCATAAGAGCCCGGAGAAAAGAATCCTTGACGTACCCCTCGAAGGTCTCCTTCACGAACTCCGTACTCGGCATGGGGCCGTGAAAGGTACAGAATCCCGCCTCCTTGAGTATCATGAGATGGAGCACCGTAACATCGCTATATCCGAGAAAAACTTTGGGATTGTTCCGAAGGAGGGGCATGTCGATCCGTTCGGGAAGCCGGGTAGCCCCGTCACCGCCCCGAACGCAGAAGATCCCCTTTACGGAAGGATCTCCGAACATGCGGTTGACATCCCCCGCCCGCAAATCATCGGGCCCCGCAAGATATCCCCAGGAGGCATAACAACTTTCTCCCACCACCACGTTAAAACCCAGAGATTCGGTTATTTCGATGCTCCGCTCCAATTGTTTTCTCGGAGTGGGGCTGGAGGGAGCGATAAAACCAATGGTATCTCCTGGCCGAAGGGCCGGAACCTTTCGCATGAACAACGCATCCTTTCTTTACTTTCTTCTCTTATCCCCTTAATCCAGGGGATAATGGCAGGCCACGCCCCGGCCTCCGGAAAAAACGAAGGGCGGTTCCTCCTCCCGGCACCGAGGCTGCGCATAGGGACACCGGGTATGAAAGCGGCATCCCGGAGGAAGATTGACGGGGCTCGGGATATCCCCCTGGAGAATCATCTTCTCCCGCTCCCGTTTCCGGGGATCTGGTACGGGTACCGCGGAGATGAGAAACTTGGTATAAGGATGCAGAGGCGCTTCGAAAATATCCCGGGTGTTTCCGATTTCCATGCTCTTTCCCAGAAACATGACGCTCACCCGGTCCGCCAGATGCCGCACCACGCTCAAGTCGTGAGTAATGAAGAGATAGGTGAGGGAAAAACGTTCCTGAAGATCCTTGAGAAGGTTGAGAATCTGGGCCTGAATGGAGACGTCCAAGGCGGAGACCGCCTCGTCGCAGACGATAAATTCCGGATTCAGCGCCAAAGCCCGGGCGATACCCACCCGTTGGCGCTGGCCTCCGCTGAATTGGTGGGGATACTTGGCCATGGCCTCGGGAGAGAGCCCCACAAGCTCCAGGAGCTCCGCCACCCGGGAACGGATTTCGGACCGGGAAAGCTCCGTGTGCGTTTCCAGGGGCTCCGCCAGAATGGATCGAATCCGCATACGGGGATTCAGGGATGCGTAAGGATCCTGAAAGATAATCTGCATCTTCTTGCGAAGAATCCGCATTTTTTCAGGAGGAAGAGAGAAGATTTCCTGATTCTCGAAATAAACCTCCCCCCCGGTTTTCTCGAGAAGCCGCAGCAGGAGCCTCCCCAAGGTGGTTTTACCGCACCCGGATTCCCCCACAAGGGCAAAGGTTTCCCGGTGCTCCACCGTAAAGGAAACGCCGTCCACCGCATGAACCACCCCCGAGGGTCCTCCGAAAACTCCCGAGGAGAGAGGAAAGTGTTTCACCAGATTTTCCACCCGAAGAAGGGAGCTCATGCGGCACTCCCTCCCGCCTCGGCAATACGCCAACAGCGAACCCGATGATCCGCATCGAGGTTTTCCAAGCTCGGAGCCTCTTCGAAACACCGGGGAAGGGCCCGATTGCAGCGAGGAGCGAAGGCACAGCCCCGGGGAAGATGGAGCAAGCTCGGCACGGAGCCTTCGATGGTATGAAGCTTCCGCCTTTCTCCTCCCTTTTCGATACTCGGAATGGAACGAAGAAGCCCCTCCGTATAGGGATGCAAAGGATTTTCGAAAAGTTCGAAAACCGGAGCGGACTCCACCACCTTTCCGGCGTACATCACGTTTACGTAGTCGCACACCTCCGCCACCACCCCGAGATCGTGGGTTATGAGAATGATGGAGGTATGGATGCGATGCATAAGATCCAGCATGAGCTGAAGAATCTGAGCCTGAATAGTAACGTCCAGTGCCGTGGTGGGCTCGTCCGCTATGAGGAGCCGGGGCTCGCAGATCAGGGCCATGGCAATCATCACCCTCTGGCGAAGGCCTCCGGAAAGCTGGTGCGGATAGCACCGGTACCGGGAAGAGGGTTCCGGAATACCCACGAGATCCAGCATGTGAATCACCGCATCCCGGCGTTCCTTTTTCTTCATGCACGTATGAAGCCGCAACACCTCTCCCACCTGCTTTCCCACGGTATGCACCGGATTGAGAGATGTCATGGGTTCCTGAAAAATCATGGAAAGATCTTTTCCCCGGAGTGAGCACATCTCCCGGGGAGATTTGCGGGCGAGATCCGTGCCGTCGAAGAGAATTTCCCCCTCCACGATTTTCCCGGGAGAGGCCACGAGCCCCATGATGGAAAGGGAGGTCACGCTTTTGCCGCAGCCGGATTCTCCCACGAGCCCCGTAATTTTTCCCCGGGGGACATCGAAGGAGACCCCGTTCACCGCGGGAACCACCCCGCGGCTCGTATAGAAATGCGTCTTCAGATTACGTACTTCGAGAGTATTGTCCTTCATTGGTGATCCTCCTTCCGTCAGTCCTTCATGTAGGGATCGATGGCGTCCCTCAGCCCGTCTCCCATAAAGTTGAACGCCAATACCGTAAGAAGGATGGCCACTCCCGGCAAAATAGCTACCCAGGGAGCGGAGAAGAGAAATTCCTTTCCCCGGGAGACCAGAAGCCCCCAGCTCGGCGTGGGAGGCTGGGCCCCCACTCCGAGAAAGCTCAGCGAGGCCTCGGACATGATGGCCTGGGGAATCCGGAGGGTAAAGAGCACCATCAAAGCGGGAAGGCAGTTGGGGAAGATGTGCCGGAGCATGATGACCCGACGCTTCACCCCGATGGCCCGGGCGGCTTCCACGAACTCCTTTTCCTTGAAGGAGAGGGTCTGGGAACGCACCACCCGGGCGGTGCCCGCCCATCCCACCAGGCTCAGGGCGATAAAGATGTTGAAGAGAGTGGCTCCCAGGGTATACATGAAACACATGGCCAGGAGAAGGGAAGGAAAGGCGAGGACCATATCCGCCAGGCGCATAATCCAGAAATCCGTCCAACCTCCGTAGTATCCCGCCACGATGCCCAGTACCGCCCCGATAAACATGGCGAAAAAGCTCGGCACCAGGCCGATGACAAGAGAGATACGGGCCCCGTAGATCACCCGGGTAAGAAGATCCCGGCCGAACATGTCCGTGCCGAACCAGTGGCTCCAGCTCGGGGCCAGAAGAGAATTATCCAGATCCACCTCGTAAGGATCGTAAGGAGTAATCACCGGAGCCGCCAAAGCGAGCACCGTCAGGAGCAGAACCATGAGCAGCCCCAGAAAGGCCATGCGGTTCTGCCGAAAAGCCCGGATCAGATCCTGAAAGAGCGAGGGCACTCCCAGGCGTTCTTCCAGGGTCTGTTCCGCCTTTTCCTCCGTCTCGGGAGAGATATTTCTGATCGCTTCCATGCCGCCCACCTCCTACCGATCGCACCGGATCCGGGGATCCAGGGTGGAATAGAGCAAATCCGCCACGAGATTGCCCAGGATAACAAGCACCGTGGTAAAGAGCACGGAGCCCTGAAGAAGGGGCATATCCCGGTTCTGTATGGCCATGATGGCGATGCGCCCCACTCCGGGAATGCCGAAGATACTTTCCGTAATGACGGATCCCGAAAGAAGAAAGGCCACCTGCATGGCCATGATGGTGATTACCGGAAGCAGAGAGTTCTTGAGAGCGTGCCCGGAAATCACCATGAGCTCTCTCACGCCCTTGGACCGGGCGGTACGGATGTAATCGGAGCGCATTACTTCGAGAAGGCTGGATCGGGTAAGCCGCGCCACGGTACCGCAGGAGCTCCATCCCAGAACCACCGCGGGAAGAATGAGATACTTCCAGCCGTAAAAACCCGCCACGGGGAGAAGATGCAGCTTCACTCCGAAAACGTACTGAAAGAGCAGGGCAGACCAGAAGACGGGCATGGAAACCCCCAGCAGGGAGAAACCCATAAAGAAGTGGTCCGGTAAAGAATACTGTTTCACCGCCGAGAGAATGCCCGCGGGAATACCGATAATCCACGCCACCAGAGCCGCCGCAAACGCCAGCATCAGCGTATTGGGAAAGGCCTGAAGAATAAGGTCGGATACGGGGCGGCGAAGCTTGTAGGAAATCCCCAGATCTCCCTTGAGAGCGCCTCCGAGAAAACGGACGTACCGTACCGGCCAGGGGTCGTCCAAATGCATCTGGGTGCGAACCCGGGCGATTACGTCGGGATCCGCCTTTTCCTTGAGCATAAGTGCCACGGGATCTCCCGGAATCACGTTAAGGAGAAAAAAAAGCAGTAAGGTGATGCCGATAAGAACGGGAATGGAAATAATAAGACGTCGAAGAATATAACGGTGCATGGATTCACCTACTTTTCACTCTTTTATAAAGGGCGCCGCAGGGTTCCCCCCCGCGACGCCCCCGTCTTGCTTGGCAAAAGAAAAAATTGCCGACTATTCCTCCACATCCATGCCGTGGTAGCTCATGTCGCTCCAGCCTGTCCAGGGAACCTGAAATCCCTTGATTTTGGGATTCACCACGTAGAGATGCTCCACCGAGAAGAGAGGGAGAATCGCCGCATCCTCGTGCACCAGGGTCTTTTCGATGGCCTGGTAGAGAGCGAGGCGTTCTTCGGGATCGATAATGGTACGGGCCCGCTTGATATCCTCGATGGACTGCTTGTTCTGGTTGTTCCAGGAGCGATGACGCCCTCCGTCGTTATCCGCAAAGAACATGTAGAAAATGCTGTCAGGATCGTTCACGCCGAAGGACCAGCTCTGGGTATAGGGATCCATCTCTCCCTTGTTGCGGATGGAGTAGTAGGAAGCCTCGTCCAGCTGCTTGATCTCCACGTTGAATCCCGCCTTCTTGGCCATGGCCTGAATAATCTCGTTCATGCGCACCCACTTGCTGGACCAGCTCGCCACCTGCACCAGAGCCATGTTCACGCCATCGGGATATCCCGCCTCCGCGAGAAGGGCCTTGGCCTTTTCGGGATTGTATTCGATCTGCTGGATATCCGGATTGTAACCGATGAGCCCCTTGGGCATGAGACCGTCCGCGAGCACTCCATCCCCGTGGAACATGCTGTCCAAAATCTTCTGGCGGTCCACCGCCATCTGGAAGGCCTTGCGCACCCTCACATCCGTGAAGGGCTCCTTGAGCTGGTTCAAATGCACGTAGTAGATTCCCACCCGAAGCCCCTTATGGATACAATCCTTCCACTTGGGATGCTCCAGAAAATAGGGAAGCTGGGAAATGGCCTGATCGCAGTCGAAGATATCGATCTCCCCGGTCTCGAACATCATTCGCATGGTCTCCGCATCCGGGATGATCTTGGCCACTACCTTATCTATCTTGGAACGCCCCTGATAGTAGTCGTCGAAGGCTTCCAGTACGAGGTGATCGTTGATGACGTACTCCATAAGCTTGAAGGCACCGGTACCGCAGACGGTTTCCGCGGCAAGCCCGAAATCCTGTCCCACCTCTTCGGTGAACTCGCGGTTGTACACGCTGGAAGCGTAATCCGAGAGACGGGCCAAAAAGGGAGCGAAGGATTCCCGGAGAGTAATCTGCACGGTATAGTCGTCCAGGGCCTTCAGCCCCTCGGTGCTCTCCGCCTCGCCGTTCATCCGGGCCTGGGCACCGAGGACGTAGTCGAAGTTGGTGGTATTCAGAGCCTTGGTTTCGGGATCGAGCATGCGATCGAAGGTGTAGACCACGTCGTCCGCAGTCATCTCCAGACCGTTATGAAATTTTACGCCCTTTCTCAGATGGAACGTATAGACCAGGCCATCCTCGGAAACTTCCCAGCTCTCCGCAAGCCCCGGTACCAGCTCGGGATAGCCGTTTTCTCCGGTGATGCATTCCACCAGGCGATCGTAACAGTTGATGGGAACGAAATACTCCGAGGTGGTTTTCTGCACATCGCACGTGCCGGGTTCAAACCCCGCAATCTGAATAATTTTTTCTCCTCCGAAAGCTCCGAAAGCCCCCATAACGAGCACCATAAGAGCCACAATCCATATACGCATAGTTCTTCTACCTGTTTTCACGAAACCCTTCCCCCTTTCCGGGACAGTTCAGCCATAAGCACACCAATCACACCGACCATTTCCACCGATACAAATGCTCTATTCTCTTTTCTCCCGGGGCCTTTTCCACCCCCCCCTTTCGAAACCTGTTTTTCAGGAAATTTTCAAAATTACTCATCAAAGATGACTACTAGATCCCGCCTCGAGAAGCTTCCGGTTTCGATTATAGGAAAAAAGAGGCCTTTTGGAAAGACCTCTTTTCGAAAAGAACGAAAATTTCGGGCAATATATCATCAAAAACCCTTGAAAACTCGTTTTTTCCCCCGAAAAAAAAGAGAGAAAAGCCCTCTTTTTCCAACAAATGAGCCGGGGTTTTCAAAAAAATTCCTTCTTTACCCCGCGGATACATACAAATCTCCGAAGGTGCGAAAAACTTTCCCGGCAAAACGCAGCCACTCATCATCAATGACAAGTTTCATTCTTCCGAAAATCCTCTTTCAAAGCCCCGAGGCGGGGCGCATTTTCTTCCGGGGGAAAAGCCGCAAATCTTCCGACCGGGGCATGCATCCCAAAAATCGAGGCCGCAACCCCCGGAATAAAAAAATAAAGCCCTCTTTCGGCAAACCGGAGAACTCCGGCATTCCGAAAGAGGGCTTCCGCAGTCAGACAAAGGAGCTCCCCAACGGAAGCCCCGCATACATCAGGCTTTCTTTTCCAACTCCCGGTCCGCCACCTTTTTCTGCACGTACCGCACCAAATCTCCCACAAAGAGGAAAAATTCCACGTCGTCCTCCCCCACCCGAATGGAGTATTCCTGCTCGATTTCCAGAACCACGTCCATCATGTTGAGGGAATCGAAATCCAGGCTTTCCAGAGTGGTAGCCATGAGCACCTCCCGGGAAGGAGGAACGTCGAGCTCCCGGCGGATGATCTTGATCACCCGATCCTCTATTTTATTCGCATCCATTACACATCCTCCTCCCATGAAAAGGGAACGTTGTATCGAAAATCTCTCCATGTCCTGGCATATTGGGCTCCGAAAAGGATGACCTGAGCCATGAAATAGATCCACAAAAGAAAAAGCATGAATATTCCAACCATACCATAGAGAGAGGAAAAAAGGCTTTTGCGAATCACCAGAATAACCGCGTGTTTTCCCAGCGTGAAAATACCGCTCCCCACGAGAGCTCCCGCAAGGGCTTCTCCGGAAGAGACGGGAAAGCGGGGCAAGCCATAGTACATTCCCCACAAAATAAAGGCCACCAGAAGAAATCCTCCCAGAATGTCCGCGAAAAAGGAGAGGGATGGAAGCACGTGTGCCATAACATCCTTTCCAAGGAGAAATTCCAGGATTTTTTCCGCTCCCTCCATAAAAAAACCCCATGCGGGGAGTATGAAAAGCGCTATTTGCCCCGCCACCACAAGGATCAGGGAGAGAAGGCGCGTACCAAGCCAAGCCGGGAATCCATATGGCCTTCCGCTTTCCGGAGGAGGCCAGAGCGCCTCCAGGGAGTACCGAAGGGCCACGCCGAACCGGGTTGCTCCAAGAACCAGGGAAACCAGGAAAATCATGGAGGAGAGGAAACTCCCCCTATGCGTCAGGGGATGGGGCGCGGAGAGAAAAGCCCTGGTGAGAGCCCATCCTTCCTCGCCGAAAATTTCCCGAAAGGATTGAAGAAGCATCTCTCTTGCGGGGCCGGTTCCCACAAACCATCCCAGCATAAAAACGCCCAGAAGAAGCACGGGCAAAACCGAGAGGACGGCGTAAAAGGCCACACCCCCTGCAAAGATCCAGGTTCTTCCCCGAATCCAACGTCTCAGGGTCTCCAGGAAAACCAGGAGAAAAAATCCTTCTTGAAAAAGAATGCCTTTTCTTTTCATTGCTCCATGATACTACGAAGAGGCTGCAAATTTCATATTTTCCATACCTTCATTCCCCTAAATGGAGGTATACTGAAAAAGGAGCTTTGGGAAAGGTTCCACGGCCAGCTCTCCCGTTCGCCCTTTTGGAATGTTTTTGGAGATTCCCGTTCCCCCGAAGGAACGCAGAGACGATCAAACAAGGAGATATTTCATGCGACCGAAAAGCTTTCTCGTTTCCGTAGCACTCATCAGCGCACTTCTTTTCGGAATAGCCGCATTTCCTCTGGGGCTTTTCCTGGAAAGACAGCTCCAAAATGCGTTGCATTATACCATGCGTACCGGAATCACCCGAAACGTTCAACACCTGGGGACGGTGCTGGAATATCATGTGCGGCACAAGAACATCTCGGAGATACGAAAACTTCTCTACGCTCACATGAACGATCCCTGCATTGCGGGAGTCGTTCTGTACGGAGCCCAGGGCACCATCCTCGACAGCATCCGCCGCACCGATACGGGAGATCTTCTTCCCATACCGGATCTTCTCGAATTCCGCTCCTCCCTTTCTCGAGAAGTCTACTCCATCAACCACAGCCTTTTTTACGACGGGGATCTCCTGGGACGGGCGGAAGTCTATGTTTCCCTCTCTCCGGTGCGGCAGAAAATCCTGCCCTTTCGCAAATCCCTCCTCTACGCCTTTGTCCTTTTCGCAGGGCTTTTTCTCTCTCTGCTTCTGCTTCTCCTGCAGATACTCCTTCGGAAACCCCTCGCAGAGATACAGGAAATGCTTTCGGGATTTTTGAATAAAAATCCCCTCGCTCTCTGGCGCCATGATGCCCGGGGGAAATCCGGGAAGTCCGAGGAGGAATTTTTTACGGAACTTCTCCCTCCAAACCAGGAACTTTTCCGACGCAAGGATGAACTGGGGCGGCTTGCAGTCACCTTCCGGCAAATGCTGGCATATATTCACAAAGAATTTTTCCGCCAGGAGAAGAACATGGAAACCCTGGAGAACAACAATATCCAGCTCATCGAGGAGCTCTGCATTTACTGGCAGCAAAAAATGGCAAAGGAAAAAAATCCGGAAAATCCGGCGGAACAGGATCCCTCTTCCTCCGGGGAAGAAGCTCCATGAAGCGGCTCTCCCTGGTGAAAAAAGAGATGCAATCCTGGGCACGCCGCGCTCACGTAAAGATTGCCGAGGGCCTTCCCTTTCTGGGAGTGCCCGGAGCCGTTTTTCGCAAAATGCGGCTCCAGCATGGTCAGTGGCTCCTTCACGTATCGGATACCCCCACCTGTTTCTACGGTCCTCTCAAACAGCTCGTAGCTCTCGTGGATCCTAAAATCATCGTCCATACCGGGGATTTGGCGGACGAGGTGAAAATCGGCCTCTGCCGGAAAGACCTCCCTCTCTACGCCCGGCGCATCCGTAGCCTTGCGGTTTTCCTCGATTCCCCCCGGACCTACGTGGTTATAGGCAATCACGATGATTTTGAGGAGGTTCGGAAGGCCTTTCCCCGAAGCGTTCTTCTTCCGGAAAGCCGGATCCTTCCCCTCGAAGGATTTTCCGTAGGGCTGAGCCATAACGTACAGGATCTCCCCCGGGAAAGGGCAGATTGCTATCTTTACGGACACGACGACACTCCGCCCCCCCGGGAGATTGCAGATATTTGCTACAACGGGCTCGAACACATTCACTGCTGGAATTTCGTTACCGGGGAACGCCGTTTTTTCCGGTATCCCCGATACGTGGGAGATCGGCGTTCCCGTAAATTCGGCATCGGCCTATAGAGCATCTTTTTCGGGAAATTCGAAGGGAGTTGAAAAGATATGCTTCCCCTCATTCGAGGCACCTGTTGGGTTATGGAGCTGGAAATTGCGGAGGAATCCTTTGTCTCCCTCTTGCAACCCCAAGGCGGGGCAAGCAAGGAATTCCTTCCCTTTCTCCTGGAAAACGCCACGGCGGGAGATACGGTGGTAATCCTTCCGGGAGGGCGGGAACGGGAAGAGGGATTTCTTCTTGCGGAGACGTCTCCCGAGGAAATCCTCGCTCTTCTCATCAACGAAAAAAAACAGGCGGAAGTAGGGCAGGTCCGCCTTCTCCCCCGGATTATCCTTATGTGGGTTCCCGGAGATCTTCCCAAGGTGGTGGAGCAGATCCGGGAAGATTTTTCGGGCATTCCCATTCCGCTGAAAGAAATCATCGCCCGCCGGGTGGGCCTCCGGGGAGTGGGGGTATGTTTCACCCGATCCCGCCTCAACCGCAACATCTCGCCGGAGGAGTTCCATCCCCAGGCCCTGGATATTTCCGTTCCCTACAACACTCTTTACAGGCAGCTCCGGGCCCGGGCCTTCGAATACGTGAACCAGAGCATGGAAAAACGCGATTGGTACGAAGTGAACATCATGATCTACGATAAATACGAACGCTATCTTCTTCAGTACAAGAGGATCATGATGGTTCTCATGGATCTCGGGGTAGGGCTGGTGCTCGGTGAGGCTTGGGAAAAGGACTACGGCAGGATGCTTCTTCCTCTCCAGGTATACCGGATTCGGCTTTTCACCTTTCTGCTTCCCCTGGAGATAAAGGAGATTCTCATGGGGCTGGAATACGCCGGAGATGGTTCCCGGCTTTGCGATTTGGATATACGGCTGCACAAGAAGAAGGGGCTGAGCTGGACGGAATCGAAAGAAAAAACCTCCCGCAGCAGGGAGGAACTCGGCCTGCAGTACCGGGAAAAAATTCTCCGGGAAATCTCCCCCCGGCACCGGAAAGAGCTTCTTCAAATCGAGGAGGATCTGCTCAAGGAGGAGTACGGAAATTCCCGGGGATAGTCTCCTTTCTTTCGGGAAAGCCGCTTTTTCCGAAGAGAATCAGAAGGAGCGGCTTTCCTCGATTTCACGAAGACGTTCTTCGAAGGTGAACACCGTGGCATCCACCGCACGGATTTCCTTTTCCAGCACCGCCATCCCCTGGAATCCGTATCCCCGGGGCAGGGCGTTGGCGAGCCGTTTGACCCGAAGCAGCGCCTGAAGCCGGTTGCGCTCGTAGGGTTCGAGAAGCCGCACCGCCGAAAGAGCGTGGGGCATTCCCTTGAGGCAGAAAAGCCGGGCCATTTTCATGTTCTGTTCCAATTCCATTTCGTCGAACCAGATCTCTCCCAAAATGCTCCGGTACTTTCGCCGGAGATGAGGTTTCACCAGCCGCTTCGAAAGGCCTCCCACCTTGCGGAGCACCGACCGGATCTCCCGGATAACCTCCCAGTAATCCCTTTCGGGAAGGGAATACTGCGCCACCATGCGGGCCTCCGCCTCCAGGGTGCACTCCTCCCGGAGAAGCCTGCCGTAGGAAGGATACAGATCGATGGCAGCGGGTTCCGAGGGCTTTCGGAGAAGATCCCGGTAGATCTCCCCGGTATCGTAGAAACGATTTTCCCAGGGGCTCTGGTCGAACCAGGTAACGTATCCCCTTTCGTAAAGCCCCTTGCGCCCCGCCCGGCCCGCCATTTGAAGAAAGTGGTTCTTCGAAATGGGAGCATCGTCGTGATACGAGGCAAGCTGGGCGAAGATCACGTATTCCGCGGGAAGATTCACCCCCAGAGCGAGGGCGTCGGTGCCCACCACCACGTCGAGAAGGCGTTCCCGAAAGGCGGTCTCCACCAGAAGTTTTTCCCGGGGGAGAAGGCTTCCATGGTAAAGCCCCACTCCCGAAAGAAGGGAGGAGGGAATTCTTTTGACTCCCAGAATGTTGCCGATAAAGCGAATCCGGGCAATCTTTTCCCGGGGGAGCCGCTCCCGGCAGAGAGCGGTCTGCTCCGCCATCTCCTCCACTCCCTGGCGGGAGAAGAGAAAGACCAGGGCGTTCCGGATATCCGCAGGATGCAGAACGGGCTTTTCGGAGAAGGTCAGCTCCGTAATGCGGGCCTGGCTTTCGAAGAGCACAAAGGGCCTTTGGAGCACTCTTTCCAGATACGTCTGCACCCGGGCAGCCTCCCCGAAGGTGGCGGACATCATGAGAAGGGGCACCTCGGGATCCGTGAGGCGCAGCCCGTCCATATAGGTCCGGGCCCGGGGAGGATCCGTGAAAATATAGTGAAATTCGTCCACCACCAGGCGGATATTTCTCTTTCCCGCATATTTGAGGGTATAGATTTCCTGGGTACAGCAAAGTACCGGAGCATCGGCGTTTTTCTTGAAATCCCCGGTTTCGATGCCTACGTCCAATCCCATTTTGCGAAGATCGAGATACCGCTCGTTGGAAAGGGCCTTGATGGGGGCGGTAAAGATAACCCGCTCCCGGGGATGCCCCGGCATGCCCCGGGCATCCAAAAGATGGGCCCATCGATAGGCCACCCAGGTTTTGCCGGACCCCGTGGGAGCGGAGAGAACTCCGCTCTTCTCCCAAAGAGCCTCTACCGCCTCTTCCTGCCAGGGATAGGGAGCGGGGAGAGCCCAGTTTTCTCCCCCCTCCTCCCGATATTTTTCGTTCCGGCTCTTCAGGATTGTTTCTCCTCCAGAAGACGGCTCAACAAACGAGAGACGCTGCGGCTGAAGGTACCGGGATCCTCAAGCTGCTCTCCCTCCGCAAGCAGGGCCTCGCCGTAAAGCACCTCCGCATATTCCGGGAACTCCGAATCCTCCAGATGCCGCAGAAGCCCCTTGACCGTGGGATGCTCCGGGTTCAGTTCCAGAATACGCTTTACCTTGGGCACCTTCTGCCCCATGGCCGCAAGCATGCGCTCCAGCTGGGGCGTCATGTCGTGGGTATCTCCCACCAGGCATGCGGGGGAGTCCACCAGCCGGGAGGAGAGGCGCACATCCTTGACGCGGTCCTCCAGGGAGCTCTGTATTTTGGCAAAGAGAGGAGCGTAGTTTTCCTTTTGAGATTCCCGCTCCTTTTTCTCCTCCTCCCGCTCTTCCGGAGTGCCCAGCTCCACGTCTCCCTTTCCGGCGGAGACGAATTTCTTTCCCTGGAATTCCGGAAAGGCCTGGGTCCACACCTGGTCCACGGGATCCGAAAGAAGCAGCACTTCGTAGCCTTTCTTGCGGAAAGCCTCGAGATGAGGAGACGAACGCAGCGTTTCCATACGCTCTCCGCCGAGGAAATAGATCTCCTCCTGCCCCTCCTTTGTGCGCTCCACATACTCCTCCAGGCTCACAAGCCCCTCTCCGCTGCTGGATTCGAAGAGGCACAGCCCAAGAAGAGCTTCCCGGTTCTTTTCGTCGTGCACCAACCCCTCCTTGAGAACCTGGCCGAACTCCTTCCAGAAGGTTTCGTACCGTTCTCTCTCGGAGGAAAGAATGTTTTTCAGTGTATCCAGCACCTTCCGGGTAATGCTGCGTCGGATGATGCGGATATGCCGATCCTGCTGCAATATCTCCCGGGATATGTTGAGAGAGAGATCCTCCGCATCCACCACTCCCCGGAGAAAACGAAGATACTCGGGGATCAGCTCCTTGCAATCCTGCATAATGAAAACCCGGCGGATATAGAGGGAGATTCCCCGCTCCACGTCCCGGATGAAAAGATCCATGGGAGCTTTCTGAGGAATGAAGAGAAGTCCCCGGAACGAGGTGGTGCCCTCCACGGAGTAGAGTATTCGCTCCCAGGGATCTCCCCAGTCGTGGCTGATATGGTGATAAAATTCCCTGTACTCTTCCTCCTCCACATCGCTCTCCGGACGGGTCCAGAGGGCCTTTCGGGAGTTGAGCACCTCATCCTCCGGCTCCTTGTCCTCCTCGGCCTCGCCCTTCATGCGGATGGGCCAGGAGACGTAGTCGGAATATTTGGTCACGATGCTCCGGAGAACGAAGGGATCTGCGTAATCCTTCATCCCCTCCTCTTCCTCCGGCTCTTTGAGATGCAGAATCACCGTGGTTCCCGGAGCCTCTCGGGTGGTTTCCTCCAAACTGTAGGTACCATCCCCCGAGGATTCCCATCTCCATGCGACTTCCTCTCCCGCCTTACGGCTTACCAGCTCCACCCGGTTCGCTACCATAAAGCTGGAGTAAAAGCCCACGCCGAACTGCCCGATAAGCTCCGGAGAAAGCTCCTTATCCTCCCGGCTCTCCAGCATGGAAAGAAATTCCTTGGTCCCCGACTTGGCGATGGTACCGATAAAATCGATGATCTCCTGGCGGGTCATGCCGATGCCGTTATCCCATACCCAGAGAATCCGCCTGTCCTTATCCACCTCGAGGCGAATGTGCAGATCTTCGGTGAAACCCCGGAGGTTCTCATGGGTCAGCCCTTCGAGACGCAACTTGTCCAGGGCGTCGGAGCTGTTGGAAACGAGTTCCCGGAGAAAGATATCCTTGTTGGAATAGATGGAATGGATCATGAGATCCAGAAGCTGTTTCCCCTCGCTTTTGAAAGCAAAGGTTTCTTTCCCTGCCATGCATATCCGCTCCTTTGTCGAATTATATTTTTTCCGGAAAAACATCTTCTGATTCCGATGTTCCGAAAATCAATCCATATTATAACTTTTCAGGCTGCAAAAACACTCCGAAATTGTACCACTCCGGGAGGTCAAAAAACGGATTTCCTTCCAAAAAATCAGAACATACGTTGTGTTCACAAGAGTTTCTTTTTTCTATCATACAAATACACAAGGGGAGATCTCAATCTTTTTCATGTAGCAAATCTTTTACGAGTTCCATGCCCTTTCCTGGAGGCACGTAAAGAAAATAGGGATCTCCCCCTCCCTTATGGTACGGGTATTCTATTTTCAGAGAGGAGGAAATATGGTGCGAAAAAGTATGTACATGATTTTGGCGGGATGTCTGGCGGTAACACTTCTATGCTGGGGGGCCGCAGCGGAAACGGAAAAAGTTTTTGTGGAGGGACGCGCAACGGACTCCCTTACCTTGGATCCCCACGACTCCACGGATGGCCCTTCCAACGGCGTTTCCCAGCAGATTTTCGACAATTTGGTAACCTTCAAGGACGATTCCACCGAAATCGTTCCCGCCCTCGCCACAAGCTGGGAGACATCGGAAGACGGTCTGGTATGGACTTTCCATCTCCGAGAGGGAGTACGTTTTCACGATGGAACGCCCTTCAATGCGGAGGCGGTGGTTTTCAATTTCGAACGCCAGCGGGACAAGAATCATCCCGCTCATGAGGGCAAATTCGTGTATTGGGACTACATGTTCTCCAACGTGGAGTACACCAAGAAGGTAGACGACTATACGGTGGAGATCAAGCTCACCGAGCCCTACGCTCCCTTCCTTTCCAATCTCGCCTGCTATCCCGGGCGGATCGTTTCTCCCACCGCCATGACGGAAAAAGGAGTGGCCTATTTCCGTACGCATCCCGTGGGAACCGGCCCCTTCCGTTTCGTGGAATGGCGAAAAAACGACATCATTCTTCTCGAAGCCAATAAAGATTACTGGGGCGGAAAGGGAGGCCCCTATCTGGACAAGCTCATCTTCCGGGTTATTCCGGATGATACCGCCCGGCTCATGGCTCTTATGGCGGGAGAGATTACCGGCATGGGAGGCGTTACTCCGGAGACCATCAAAATCCTGAAAGAGAAAAAACGCAGCGACATCAAAGTGGTGGCGAACATCGGCATGAATACGGGATACCTGGCCATGAACAACCAGGTGGAGCCCCTGAACAATCCGAAGGTACGCCTTGCCATCGCCCACTGCATCGACAAGAATCAGATCGTTCAGGAAATTTTCCAGAACATGGGGAAACCCGCGAAGAACATCATTCCCGACTCTCTCTGGGGGTACAACCAGGATATCGTGGATTACGAGTACAACCTGGAGAAAGCGAAAGAGCTTCTCGCGGAGGCGGGATATCCCGAAGGCTTCGAAACGGAGCTCTGGTACATGCCCGTATCACGGCCCTATATGCCCAACAGCAAACATGTGGCCCAGGTAATTCAGCGAGATCTCGCCCGGGTGGGAATCAAGGTGAGCCTCGTTACCTTCGATTGGGGGACCTATCTTTCCAAGCTTCACAATCTGGAACATTCCATGTGCCTCTGCGGCTGGATGGGAGATAACGGAGATCCGGACAATTTCCTCTACGTTCTTTTCGATAAGGACAACGCCGTAAAGGGAAGCGCCCAGAACTACGCCAACTACGTGAACGAAGAATATCACGAGCTCATGATGGAAGCCCAGAAGGAATCGGAGGTGGCCAAAAGAAGCGCTCTTTATAAAAAGGCCCAGGAAATCTTCCACCGGGATGTTCCCGCCATTCCTCTGGCTCACGGTTTTAACATGGTTCTCGTGAACGAAAAGGTCATCAACTTTACCTTTCTGCCCACCGGAAGCAATTCCTATTGTGAAGTCGATCTGAAACCCTGAAATTTGGGCTTCGCATAAGGAAAAAGACAGAACCCTTCGAGCGCGGGGAGCACCGTACAAGCTGCCCGCGCTTTTTTTTCAAAGATGTCCAAACGAGGAGGTGAAAAGGTGAAACGCTATTTATTTCGACGCTTCTGTCTCGTTCTTCCGGTGCTTCTCGTACTTTCCTTTCTCATTTTTCTCATGATAGAAAGCATTCCCGGGGATCCTGCGGAAATCATCCTGGGAGATCATGCCACTCCGGAGGCTCTTGCAAAACTTCGTACCGACATGGGGCTTCATCTTCCCTGGCATACCCGATACGGCATCTTTTTAGGCAATCTCGCCAGAGGAAATCTGGGGGAATCCCTCATGTCGGGAACTCCGGTAATGGAAGAGATCAAAACCAAACTTACCGCCACCATGGAGCTTTCCGTTTTCGCCCTTCTCATCGCGGTGATCCTGGGTACTCTCATAGGATTTCTCGCCGCATGGAAACAGAACAGTTTTTTCGACTATCTTTCCACCATGGGAGCTCTTCTGGGAGTTTCCATGCCCATTTACTGGCTCGGCTTTCTCCTGATCATCTTCTTCAGCCTCCATCTTGGATGGCTTCCTACGTCGGGACGAACCACCGCCACTCTGGCTCTGGTTCCCGTTACGGGATTTTACTGCATTGACACGATTCTGGCGGGAGACTGGCACGCCTTTCGGGATGTTCTGGCCCATCTCGTAATGCCCTCGGTCTGCCTCGCCACGGTTCCCATGGCAACCATCGCACGCATGACACGATCCTCCATGCTCGAAGCGCTTAATCAGGATTACGTTCGAACCGCACGAGCCAAGGGGGTAAAAACGTGGAAAATTCTGGGAGTGCACGCCTTTAAAAATGCTTCCATTCCGGTCATTACCGTTCTGGGGCTTCAGTTCGGAACGCTCATGGGAGGAGCCATCCTCACGGAATCCGTCTTTTCCTGGCCCGGAGTGGGCACCTGGCTTCTTCAAGGCATCCTTGCCCGAGATTACGCAGTTATTTCGGGAGGCACCCTCATGGTCTCCGCCCTTTTCATCGTGGTCAATCTCGGAGTGGACGTTCTGTACGCCTTTCTGGACCCCCGAATTCGGTATTGAGGAGAGGATGGCATGAATTCTTCAGTAAAAGGAGCTCTCTGGGGCGATGCCTGGAGACGTTTCAAAAGAAACCGGAACGCTCTCATGGGGTTCTTCATCATAACGCTTCTGATTTTTCTCGGACTTTTCGCTCCTCTTATCGCTCGGCATGATCCCGTAAAGGGAGAGCTCAAGGAGCACGATTTTCCTCCTTTCTGGTGGTCCGGCGCGGTGTCTCCGGGCTCCGTGCAGGAAAGCTCCGGCCCTTCCCGGGCAGAGCCTCTTCCGGGTCCGGAGGAAGGCGCGGGAAAATTCGGCACTTTCAGCATCTCCTTCGGCGACGAGGGGGGCGACGACGAAGCTCTCCGGATACCGGAATATTACTATCTTTTCGGCACCGACGATCTGGGAAGAGATCTCTTCAGCCGAGTGATCTACGGCGCCCGGCTTTCGTTAATTATAGGCTTCGTCTCCGTGGGAATCAGCTTCTTTTTCGGGGTCGGCCTGGGGCTCATCTCCGGGTTTTATGGAGGCATACTCGACGAGATCATCATGAGAAGCATGGACATTCTTCTCTCCATTCCCTACGTGCTTTTATCCATTCTCATCGTGGCCATACTCGGCCCAAGTCTTACCAACGCCATGATCGCCATAGGCATCGTCTCGATTCCCGGCTTTACCCGGATAACCCGGGGATCCGTACTCACCCTCAAGGAAAGCGAATACGTTCAGGCCTCACGGGTTCTCGGAGGAAGCGACCTCCACATCATTACCCGGCACATTCTGCGAAACAGCCTTTCACCCCTGATCGTGCAAACTTCTCTTCAGTTTGCCTCCGCCATACTTTCCGCCGCGGCCCTGGGCTTTCTCGGGCTGGGAGCCCAACCTCCCACTCCCGAATGGGGAGCCATGCTTGCGGATGGCCGAACCTTGCTTCTCGTATCCCCTTGGGCAGTCATCTTTCCCGGCTTGGCCATAACGCTCTCGGTAATCGGTTTCAATCTTCTGGGGGACGGATTGCGGGATGCCCTGGACGTACGCATGAAGGATTGAAAAAACCATGAATACATTACTGCAAATCGATAATTTGAAAGTCCGGTTTTTCACGAAAGACGGAATAGTGCAAGCGGTAGACGGAATTTCCTACGATCTGCGCCCGGGGGAAATGCTCGGGGTGGTAGGAGAATCCGGATGCGGCAAATCCGTGACAGCTCTTTCGGTAATGCGGCTGCTCATGGAACCCGTGGGGGAGATAGCGGGAGGAAAGATACTTTTCCGGGGAAAGGATCTGGCCCCTCTCAAGGAATCCACCATGCGCTCCTGGCGAGGCCATAAAATGGCCATGATCTTCCAGGACCCCATGACTTCCCTGAATCCGGTTCTTACCGTGGGCTACCAGCTCGAGGAAACCCTCAAAATCCACTCGAAAGCCACAAAGGCGGAACGGCATAAACGTATGATAGAAGTGCTGCAGCTGGTGGGCATTCCCGATCCGGAGCGGCGGCTTTCCCACTATCCTCATCAAATGTCGGGAGGCATGCGACAGCGGGTGATGATAGCCATGGGACTGGCCTGCAATCCGGAGCTCCTTATCGCGGACGAGCCTACCACGGCTTTGGACGTCACCATTCAGGCCCAAATTCTGGAACTCCTCGGGGAATTACAGGAGAAACTCCACATGGGGGTTATTCTTATCAGCCACGACCTCGGAGTGGTTTCCGAAATGGCTCAGCGCATCGTGGTAATGTATGCGGGAAAAATCGTGGAAAAGGGAAAAACCGAAGCTCTTTTCGAAAACCCCCTTCATCCCTACACGGTGGGGCTTTTGGAAAGCATGCCGAAACTTCGGGAACCTCATGAAAAAAGACAGAATCTCGCCACTATACCGGGCATGGTGCCCTCCCCCTTCGCCATGCCTCGGGGGTGCCGCTTTCATCCCCGATGTCCCTTTGCCACACCGCGATGCACTTCCGAAGAGCCTCCGTTTTTCAAACTCTCTCCGGAGCACGAAGTGGCGTGCTGGCTCTATGAAAGGTCCCGGAAAACGAACTTTTCGGGAGCCTTTCGTTCTCCCGAGACATCTCAGAACTCTTTTCCGGAAAAATCCGGAGAGATACTGCTGGAGGTCAAGCATATCAAGAAATATTTTCCCCTGAACTCCTCCTGGAGAAAGCCCTGCCTTCTGAAAGCGGTGGAGGACGTCTCCTTTTCTCTGGAACGGGGGGAAACCCTGGGATTGGTGGGAGAATCCGGATGCGGCAAGACCACCACCGCAAAAATGATCGCGGGACTGGAAAAACCCACCGAAGGAAGCATTTTTTTCGAAGGCCGGGATCTGGGAAAACTCGACAAAGGAGAACGGAGACAGCTTTCCCGTAAGATTCAGATGATCTTTCAGGATTCCTACAGCTCCCTCAACCCCCGTATGACCGCCCGGGAAATCGTGGCGGAGGGTTTGGAGATTCACCGTATAGGGACATCTGCAGAACGGGAGCAGGCGGTAAGACAGGCCCTCGAAGATGCAGGGCTGGGGCCGGAATTTCTGAACCGTTACGCCCATCAATTTTCAGGAGGGCAACGCCAAAGACTGGGCATCGCCCGGGCACTCGTAATGAAACCGGAACTTATCATCTGCGACGAACCGGTTTCGGCCCTGGACGTATCCATTCAGGCCCAAGTGATCAACCTGCTTCAAGAGCTTCAGCAAAAGAAAGGGTTTTCCTATCTCTTCGTGGCTCACGACCTTTCCGTAGTGCGGCATATCTCGGATCGGGTCGCGGTAATGTACCTGGGACACATGATGGAAATGGCGGCCACGGACAAACTTTTTGAAAACTGGCAACATCCCTATACGGAAGCCCTGCTTTCGGCAGTTCCCGAAGTGGGATGCGAAAAAAAAGGGCGCATTCTTCTGGAAGGGGACGTTCCCTCTCCCATGGAGGCTCCCCCGGGGTGCCCCTTTGCGAACCGGTGCCATCGAAAAGAGGGGGAACGCTGTTTTCTCGAAAAACCGCCCCTTCGGGAGATAGGAAAAGACCATTTCGTCGCATGCTGGAGGCAAATAGGGTAAACCGATTTTTGAAGAACCCCTCGAAAGACCGCTCTTTTCTTAAGCCCTTTTCCTGATACAATTGAGAAAAGGGCTTTTTTCGGGGAAAATTTCTCTCGAAAAAGCCTTATCCCTTGAAGATAAAGGAGGATTCACCGCATGAATACAAGCCCCGTTTTTCTGAGGCGAAGCATCCGGAAATACCTTCCCCGCCCCGTGGAGGAGGAAAAGATCGAAATTCTCCTGCGGGCCGCCATGGCGGCTCCCAGCGCCCATAACCAGCAACCCTGGGCGGTGGTGGTGATAGACGACCGCACCATCCTGGAGGCCATTCCCGATTTTCACCCCTATTCCAAGATGCTTCTCACCGCCCCCCTGGCCTTTCTCGTCTGCGGCGATACGGAACATCTGAAAGCGGAGATGTTCTGGGAGCAGGATTGCGCTGCGGCAGTAGAGAACGTGCTCGTGGAAGCGGTTCATCAGGGCCTGGGAAGCTGCTGGATGGGAGTCCATCCTCACGAGAAGCTCAAAGAAGCCATGCAAAAATTACTGCATCTTCCGGAACATCTCGTCCCCTTCGCCCTCATCGCCCTGGGATATCCCGGAGAGGAGAAAAAGCCTTCCCAACGTTACGATCCCTCCCGGGTTTTCCGCAACGCCTTCTGAACCCTTTCAGGGAACGTTTCGTTCATAACCTCGAAAGAATCCGGAAAGATCCTCCGCAATTTTTCCGGATTCTTTCTTTTCCTCCGAAAAAAGAAACGCCTCTTCTCTGCCTTACCTCTTTCCAACCCCGAAGGGTAAGGGTAGAATGGAAAATGCGGTTGTTTTTTCCTGATCAGTGACGATTCTCCGCTTTCGAGAAAGGAGCTTTTATTCATGATACCCTTTCAGGAACCTCTTTCGGTAACCCTACCGAAAAACCCCGCCTTTCTCCCCCCCCTCCTCAAAATGGGGACTTCCTTTTTCGAAAATTGCGGAGGAAGTCAAGAACGGGCTCTGCGTATGGAACTCGCCCTGGAAGAACTCTTCATCATGCTTTCGCGATCCCCCCATCTTTCGGAAAAATCTCTTCTGGAAATTTCCTTCCGCCGTGCTCCCCTGGGAGTGCGCATCATTATTACGGATCGGCACGCTTCTCCCTTCTCCGCGGAGGCGCTTCAAAAGAAAGAGGGGCTTTCGGAAGAGGATTTTTCGGAAGAAACCCTGGGAATTTTCCTTCTGAAAAAAATGGCGGATCTCGTCTCCCTGCACCAACAGGGGGAGGAGGGAGACATCTACCATCTCTTTTTCTCTTTGGAGGAATCGGTGCCCCCCGGAAAACCCCGGGAGAAAAAACACCTGATTCCGGAAGATCACCGGGTACTTCAGGTAAGCTCTCTCTCTCCCGAAGAAGCGGAAGGCGCCGCATCCTTTCTCCAGGAGCTTTTTCCCAAGGCCTCGCGGCGGGCACCCTGGATCTCCTCCGGTAAAATACGAAATCTTCTTCTCTCGGAGAGACTGATTCCCTGCACCCTGCGCAACCGAGGAGGACAGGTTTTCGGTTTTTCCGGGCTTTTTTATCAGGAAGAAAATCTTCAAATGCCCCGGATACTTCCTCCCTGGGTACATCCGGAACTTCCCTTTTCCGAGGTGGGAGGGCAAATGATTGCCTATCTCCTGGATCAGGCCCGCTCCCGGAAATGCCCGGGAGTAACCGCCATGCTTCTTTCGGAGGAAGAGGAAAAACTAGACCTCTTTACGCGACACGGCTTTGCCCGATGTGCCCGAATTCCGAACGCCTTCGATTTTACCCGCTACGCCCCGGGAAAGTCGGGAGATCTGCTCTGCCATATTTTCCGCAAAGATCCGCTTCCTCCCCTTTTCGCCAGTTGGGAAGATCAGAAACGCATCGAACCTCTTCTCCGGAACGCCGGATATACTCCGGTTTTCGCAAGGCCCCAACTGGATATCTCTCTTATGGGAAGGAGCGTTCTTCAAATTACCGTCTCTCCCGAGGAAGAACGGGGAGAGATCCGCATTCTCCATTTCGGGGTGGATCTTTTTCTGCAAACCCGGCAGGCTCTGCAACATCTTCGCAAGCTGGGCATTCCCGGAGTGCTTCTCAAACTTCCCCTGGGAAACCCCCAGACGAGCCTTTTCGCCGATAAATTTCACGAGATGGGCTTTGCCTCCTGCGGCATCCTTCCGAATCTTCCGGAAGGAATGGAAATTCTCTTCTATCTTCCCTTCACCGCATGAAAAAACCTTTCATGAAAAATCATTTCTCCTCGGGAAACCCCTCTTCCGAGACCCATCTCGAAAAGCTGCTTTCTCTGCTCCGCAATTTGGAGCAGGTCACCGTACTCCTTTCGGGAGGCGTGGATAGTGCCTGCCTTGCCTGGGCAGCTCGGGAAGCTCTGCCCCCTTCGGCGATCCATCTTCTCACTCTCACCTGCCCCCTGGTGGAAGAGGAGGAGCTTCGCCTCGCGGAAGAGGTGGCCTCCAAGCTCGGACTTTCCTGGGATCTCGTGGAAGTGCCTTCTCTGGAAATACCGGAGGTTCGGGAAAACGGCCCGAGACGGTGCTACTTCTGCCGCAAAGCCATGCATGCCCGGGCAGCAAGCTGGAGAAAAGAACACGCCTCGGGGATTCTGCTGGACGGGGTGCACCGGGAAGACCGAGGAGAATACCGCCCCGGCCTGGAAGCCGCGGAAGAGGATGGGATCCGGCACCCCCTGGAAGAAGCGGGGCTGAAAAAAGAAGAAATCCGGGAATACGCCCGAAGGGCGGGGTTCTCTCATTGGGACCGCCCTCCCCGGCCGTGCCTGGCCACACGTTTTCCTCCGGGCACTCCTCTGGAGAGGGGGAAAATTCTCCTCGTTCAAAAGGGAGAGAGCTTTTTGAAAAAAGCGGGGTTCCCCCGGGGAAGACTTCGGTTTTTCCCTCCCGGAGCGGCGGTACTGGAGCTTCCGGAGGAGGATCTTTTCCGGGCCCTGGAGCGCCGGAAAGAGCTCCTGCGTCATCTCCGAGATCTCGGTTTTGCCGTAATTTCCCTCGATCTCGAGGGACACCGGCGGGGCAAGATGGAGCGATTTCTCTCTTCTTCCGCCGAAAAGGCTCAAAATCGGTAATCCGGAACATGTGTACATATCTTGTGAAACGAGGTGTTTTCATGGAAAAACAGCATACGGACTCTCCCTTCATTGCGGACGCGCATTTCGATCTGGCTCCGGATCTCTGGTACCGTCATGTCCGGGGAGAGCGAAAAATCATGGCCGCAAACTACCTTGCCACGCTGAAAAAGGGAGGAATCTCCCTGATCGCGTCCTCCCTTTTTCTCAACGACATCTATCTTCCCGAAATGGCTCTCCGGGGTACTCTGGACCAGATCAGCGTGCTTCTCGAAGAGATCGAGGAGGAGAAGGATTCCCTGGCCCTCTGCACCTCTCCGGAGGATATAAGCAAAGCCCGGAAAGAGGGAAAAATCGGCATTCTTCTCTCCTTCGAGGGAGCGGAACCCCTGGGCAACGACCCCTATCTTCTGCGCATTTTCCACGCTCTGGGAGTTCGGGGCATCGGCCTCGTCTGGAGCAGGAGAAATTACGTGGGAGACGGCTGCTTCTTCTCTCCCAAAAAGAGTGGCACCCCCGGGGGCATTACGGATTTCGGAGCGGGCGTTCTTGCGGAAGCGGAACGCCTGGGAATGTTCATCGATGTGAGCCATCTCAACGACCAGGGGTTCTGGGACGTGGTGGAGCTCACCCGGAAACCCTTTATGGCATCCCACTCCAACTGCCGCAGCCTCGCTTCCTCCATGCGCAATCTTACGGACGAGCAGATCCGGGCGATCGCAGAAAGAGGAGGCGTTATCGGGCTTAACACCTGCAGCGCCTTCGTAGCGGAGGATCATCAAAAACGCAGGCTTTCCCTGGAAGAACTGGCACTCCACCTGGACCGGGTCATCTCCCTGGGAGGTACGGACTGCCCTTGTTTCGGCTTCGACATCTGCGACCATCTTCCGGATCTCGGCTTTTCCGGCAGCCTCGATTCCTACGATGTACTCAAGGATCACGGAGAAGTTCCCGCTTTTCTCGAAGTTCTTCGCAAAAAGGGATATTCCGAGGAGCTCATCGCCAAAATTGCGGGAGGCAACTATCTACGCTTTCTGAACGAAATCCTCATGTAGCTTTCCGGAGACAAAAAGCAAAGCCCTCTTTTCGCGTTTCCTGAAAGGAAACGCGAAAAGAGGGCTTTCGGCTGTGCGTAAAAAACGCTTTAAAAGGGCTCGAAACCCATGTCACGCATAAAATCTTCGCGTAAAGATTCCAACTGTTCCTGAATAATCTCCTCGTGCCCCTCTTCCCATACCGCGAGCTCCCGAAGAATTTTTTTGCCCTCGGGATCCTGTATTTTTTCTGCGGCGTTCTGATAAAAAACATGAAAGTCCTTTTCCATGGAAAGAGCTGTTCGAAGCACGCTGAGATCCGTGGCACAGGCATGAATGGGGAGCTCCACGCCTTCGCCCTTCCGGGATTTTTCCAGGATATGGGTTCCCTCCCGGGCATCGAGAGGAAGAGAAAGATCTTCTCCCCACTGCTCCTTGTCGAGCAAAGAGTTTTTATGAGCCTCCAGATAGCTGTAGTGCCCCCGCTCCCACTCCGCCAGATACAGAAGAAGAATGCGAACACTTTCCCGGCGCACATACTGGGCAGAGTGAGAATAGAAATTCGCCGCCTCCTGCTCCATCTTCATGGCAAATTCCAGGATTTTCACCGCCTGCGTCATGG